>JALNZD010000006.1 GCA_023229505.1 Bacteroidales bacterium
GTCGTTGATTTCTTTTACTATGAGGTAAATCCTGAACACCTTCCACCACCATTCCCCCATGCCTCCCAGCCTCCATGCTTCCAACTAATGCTGATTATTATCTTACCATTCTCCATCCGATGTAATCAATTTCAAGTGTTTTGCTCAAATTCCCTGAAGTTTTTTCAATTTTAAAAACCCATTTCATCGGATCATTGGGACCAGGTATAGTATTAGCGATATCAGAAGTGGCTACCAGCACATCATCAATGTAAAAGTCAACAATTGTACTTCCTACATTTACTATTGCTCTTAATGAGTACCATTGATTAACAACCAAAGTAACGCCGGTGTTAAGATTTGTCGTAGAGGCACTTCTTTTGGTAGTTGCCATCCAATGTCCGCTGTTTATACCGTCTTCAAACCAGAAATAAACTCCATTTGTGGGTTCACCAACTGGCACGGTGCCCTGATAAGTAATTGCATCAGGGCTAGTAATAGCGGTAGCTAAATCCGTTAAGCCAAAATATGCTCTGAAAGTCGAAGTTGCTAAAGTGCTGCCGGTTGGTATCCTAACCCGGGCTTCAAAACTAAGCTCTTGATTACCCAGTCTCAGTTTATTAACATGATAAAATGAACACAACGCTACTCTGGGAGGATTTGGAGGTGTAGCTGTACCTGTAGTTAAAACATAACGGCCTAAATAATCACTTCCCCCCGTTCCAGGATTATCAACATATCCTAATGCACCATTATAAATTGTAGTTCTCACTGGTCCAAAGGCAAGTTGATTATCCATATTTACTTCATAACCACCGGGATCCCACATTTCATGATAAAGAAAATCCTCAAAACCATCGAAGTTTAAAGTCGATGTTGAAGAACTGTTAGAACCAGAAACAATTCCCACCCAGTTCTGCGTCGGATTATCCCAATAATAAAATCCGGGGGTATTAAAGCCTGCGGTAGTCGTGAGGAAAACCAGCATGCTTTGTTGGTTAGCAGTCGGGTTTGTGGCCGGAAATGCGCTTACCCGGGGAATAAGAATTCCATCCTCATTGGTTGGAGCTATACTGTCTCTGGCTCTGATATCTAATACGGCTTGAGGATTGGAATTTCTTACACCAACCTGGGCGAAAGCCATGGTGCCTGAAATTACAAAAGCCATTATTATAGATATCCTTTTCATATTTTTAGGTACAAAAAATGCTTGGTTAATACCTGGCTTGTGCCTTTTATGGAGATAAAGATTCTATTAAAATTTAAAATGCCAATAATTTTAAAAAAAGCGCATTGACTAATGCCTTTATCAATAAAATTGAAAAAAGTAATATGCAAAATCCGGAACAGACCGGTATTATGATATATTATCATATTACTTTTTTCAATTTTATTGATAAAGCAATACCAGACATAAAAATCAACTGCAGTGAAAGCTCTGAAAAACCTTTCCATTACTGATTTATTGAATGGAAAATTATCTTATATGCTATTCTCCATGGCAACCTTCGGGTTATTTATTGGTTTTATCATCCCCGATAATAAATTAAATGACCTTGAAAAATACCGGCTGAAAGGAAGTGTAAAGTCGGTGATGGAAATCAAATATTCCCTGGCAGAAGAGGCTGATAGTTCCCTGAAAGATAAAGCCATATTTCTGAAATACACCTTATTTGATATAAATGGCTACGAGACAGAAACCATATTATTTAAATACGGGGATGAATACCTGACCTCAAAATACCTCTTTGGGGCTGACGGCAAACAGGTGGAAATGAATGAATATAACCCCGATGGAACCCTTAATCTGAATGTTATGTACAAATATGACGATAAAGGGTTCAGGTCAGAGGCAATTTACAATTGGTCAGAAAGCTGGAAAATCGGGGAAATTGCCGATAATACGGATTATTATTATGAAATCATCCCAAATGATATTTTTACTAAAGTTCTTTATAAGAATGAATACAGGGGATATTGCATTGAGGAAAATTATCTGAAAGCAGACAGTAGTCTGTCGTTTAAATTCGTTGCTAAATATGACTTCCGGGGCAATAAACTGGAATCGGGCTATTTTCATGGGAATGGCAGATTGTCCTGGATGACTAAATACAAATACGACCGTTACGATAATCTGATCGAAAGTCGTGTATATAAAAGTAACCGGATCGCTGTCATATCCGAATATAAATATCAGTTTGATGCAGTCGGAAACTGGGTGATCCGTAATGAGGACAGGGAGGTGCATGTAAACATCCTGACTGCAGGCCTGGATCGTGCAAATACTGTTACAGAAAGAAAAATAGAATATTATTAGTTCTAAAACCCATATTGTTTTTATTTTCCTGCTCATGCTTGGTATGTCTGGCATAGTCATGAATGCCCAGGAGGTTACCATTGCACCGGGTGGTTATATAACCGTGAAAGAAAACGGTGTATTATATATCGGAATGGACCTTCTTATACAATCCGTCCCTGATTCTTCCGGTTATTTTGTGGACCATTCTTCGGTTGGCGGTTTGACGGTCACGGGTGATATTACAGTCGAAAGGTATATGACTGCCGATGTGTGGCATAATATGGCCTCCCCGGTTAGTAACGAATCAAGCAATTGTTTCACGGGAACGGACCTGGTGTTCTACTATGACGAGACCTTGATCCTGAACGCCTGGGAGTTCGGATGGGTTTGGTACTCAGGCGCCACCGGTGGACCGTTAATGGTATTCAGGGGGTATGATGTCTACTTTGACACTATTCCCGTTACGGTGAATTACTATGCTACCGGAACCGAAACCCTAAACACAGGACCCTATACTATTTCCGTAATTAACACTAACTCAACACCGGGCGAAATTCCCTCTCACAAAGGCTGGAGCCTGTTAGGCAACCCTTACCCTTCGCCTGTCGACTGGCTGGCAAGCACGGGATGGGACAAGTCGGACATCAATGATGCAAAATATATCTGGGACGGTACCAATGATATCTATACTATTTTCATTGGCGGTGGAGCACCGATTGGTATTAATGGAGGAACGCGCTTTATCCCATCCAGCCAGGGCTTTTGGATACAGGCCATTCAGACCGGCAGCATCGGGATCAATAATGCCGTGCGCCTGGGCGACATAACCGGGACACCCGATTTTTATAAGGTTGAACCTATTGACTACCCGATGGTAAGCCTGGTAGCTTCAGGAAATGACTTCAGTGACGAGATTATCATCAGGTTCCTGGATGGAACCACAGAAGGATTTGACGTGAATAAGGATGCGTCTAAATTATTCAGCTTCATTGAAGATGTCCCCCAGATCAGCATAAAGGCCGGCAATCAAATCCTTGCTATAAACACCCTCCCGGAACTAAAGGACAATCTTGAAGTATTATTGAACTTTCAATGTGGAAAAGCCGGATATTACAAAATCAGCTTAACTAAAAGGACTAACCTGGATCTTAATACTAAAGTATATCTGAAAGATGAACTGGAACAAACGATCATCAACCTGACAGCAGATTCTGTTTATGGGTTTTATCACAAACCTGCAAATGATATAAACAGGTTTAAGATCTATTTTAATCCATCTGCCGATGTCCTGAATAACATCACCCCGGAATCGTATTTTACAGTTTATGTAGAAAAAAACATAATTACCATTTTAAAGAACACGGTTCAGCATGTTTCCGGAGAGATAGCCATCTATAATATGCTTGGGCAGCCCGTATGCCGGGAAATCCTTGTTAATGAAGATAAATCCAGTATCAGGGTTAACCTTCCCACCGGGTATTATATCGTCAGTATCATAACAAATCAGCACGTTTCTAATTCAAAAATTTTGATCAGTAACTAAAATAAAAGACAACCATACATTTTTCATTCAATATAACATGTTTATAATTAATTGCTATCTGAGATCATAATTGACGATAAATTGTTAAATTTGGAAAAAAAACTTATGAAAAGCACTAAGTACCACCTGTTACTTGTAGTTTCTGTTATCGCTTTCTTATCTTACGTAGATTTGAATGCCCAGGAACTGGAAGTCTCCCCCGGGACTTTGACATTTGCTACCAATCCAGGCTCCTCACAAACCCAACAAATTTCATTGAGGAATAAAGGAAATACTGAACAATCATTTATTTTCAACCTGAACGACTGGCTTACTGATGAAGCCGGGGAAGTAAAATATTTCAGCCCGGGCACAACCGCCCGTTCCTGTGCCGACTGGATAACCGTTTCACCCGCTCTGGTCACCCTGCAACCTAATGAGTCAGCAACCATTAATGTCACTATGCTTGTCCCTAATGATAACCCCTCTACAAAATGGGCGGTATTGTTTATTCAATCTGCTGTGGAGCAAACGGGACCTAAAGCGGTTGATAAAGAAATGGCATTGGGGGTCCAGCTAGCCCTTAGAATTGCTGTAACCATTTATCAGTCACCAGCCGGCAATACCCTCTATAAAGGAAGTATCGAGGGATTGTTGGAAAAAGTCGGCGATGATAATACCAGGAAATACTCAACGCAGGTAATTAACCTGGGGGATAAGGTATTGAATTGTAAGGTGTATTTTACTGTTTCAAACCTTGAAACAGCAGAAGAGTTTACATCAACTCCCACTGAGTTTTCTCTTCTTCCCGAAACCAGTAAAAAAGTTGAGTACACCCTTGATAAACCCCTGGCAAAAGGGCGATACTCCGTTGCAGCTATCCTGGATTATGGCTTCAACACTGAACTGGATGGCGTACAACTTGATATTGTTGTCAAGTAACACCTTATATGAATAAGCGGTGGATATTCACCCTGCTTGCCTTTATATCGGTAGTCAGTTTTTCCCCTGCACAAACAGTGCAATTTACCGATACTGCCTATCATAATAATAATGATAAGACCATCAAGTCGATCATTCATTACCAGGTCCATCAAAACGACACAACCAAAGAAGGACCGGCACTTTATTATTATGTAACAGGCAGGCTCTGGCAGAAAGGCTTCCATAAATATGATAAAATGGACAGCCTTTGGGTGATCTATTATGCTAATGGCCATATTAACAGTGAAAAATCTTTCGATGAAAGCCTTAAAAACGGAGATTTTGTAAACTACTATGAAAATGGGGTGGTAAAAACCCGGGGGACATATTCCAACGATTCACTGACCGGACTGATGATCTTATATTTTGATAACGGGCAGGTGAATGAGACCCGTAACTATCAGGGTAATAAGCTAAATGGGCTAATGACGGGTTATTATCCCGGCGGAAATTTGAATTACCGGATCAACTTTGCAGACAGTTTGCAAAATGGGTTGTATGAAACCTATTATCCTTCAGGCAAACTAAAAGAAAAAGGCTTAATAAAGGACCGGTTATTTTATGACGACTTCAGGTCTTATTATGAAAACGGCCAGGTTGAAAAAGAATTCAGCTATAAAAACAATGTCATTGAAGGCCCTTATATCGTTTATTATGATAACGGCCTGGTTATGACCGGCAGCGCTTACCTTAACGGCAGGTTAGAAGGGCTTAGCCGGCAGTTTTATAAGGACGGGAGCCTTTATGAAACCGGCCTGTACATTCAGGGAAAAAGAGAGGGGACCTGGACTACCTGGTATCCTGATTCCACCTTATATATGGAAGGACGATACGAGCAGGGTATTACTGCCGGGCTGTGGAATGTCTATCACCCAAACGGCCAACTGAAGCAGACAGGGGTGTATAAAAACGGGATCTCAGAAGGGCCTTGGCAGTTTTTTTATGACAATGGCCAGGTAAATATCAAAGGTTCGTATATTAACAATGAAAAGCATGGAAATTGGGTACATTTTTATAAGAATGGAAAAGTGAAAATGGACCTTTACTATAATATGGGTAAACTTGAGGGAATGCTAACAGCTTTTGATGAGGAAGGTAACATGATAGAAAAGGCTGAATACATGGATAACCAATTGATCAGAAAAATAAAGTGAAACGCAAACTGGCTTTTCTTGCTTTGCTTTTGTTTTTAGGTGCAGGAAGCTTAAAATCACAGGATATCCCGCCGCCCAATCCCGGGCTGTACATAAATATTGTTTCCGGTTACAGCATCGAATTTGTTTTTGATGAAATCGATGAATACATAAATGGCATCATGAATGCCGGGCAGCAAACTTTTATCCGTATCGGGGCCATTTATGACTGGAAGTTGCAGTTTAAAGCCGACCAGATGATTTTTACGGGTACCAATGATCCGGCACACCAGATGGAACTAAACAATGTAGGGGTGGTTGTCAATTCAATTGGGACAAACCAGGATGACGGCAGCAACATTACCAACAATGCCAAAACTGTCCCTGTTGCGCTGGAAAGTAGCGATGTCACGCTGCTCACGAAGGGGTATCTGACCAATAAAGGCTATGGCATCGAGAATTCATTTACCATGAATTGGGAAATGGGCACGCGAAACGGGAATATGAACCAGACGAGAATGCTCGATCAAATGTTAGCGGCTGATTCATATACGTTAAATATTATTCTCACCTTATCAGTTTATTAATTCGACTTATACTGCCGCCCCGATGGTGCTTCTGTCACAAAATTATAGCAGGCAACCCCTTATATTCTTATTTAGACAGATTATTAATTAAATTAATATACCACAAATATGTAACCAATCATTTTATTTCACGTAAAATTTTATTAACAATAATGCCCTTTACTTATTTAAACCTGGTCTAAATTAGATGCCAGCCTTTAAATTTAACCTTGAAATGAATAACCTTTGTTCAATCAAGCGATTAATATTAACTGAACCACCATCCTAAAAAATTGTTAATAAATTTTTCAAAACTTAAAATTAATTATTATGAAAAAAATTGTACTTCTTTTAGGATTGTTGTTTGCCATGCAAACAGCGCTGATGGCGCAGGACACAACAGGTACTGTTTATTTTCTTGCCCATTTGCAATCCACATTTAATTTAATCATTGTGAATGGCGGATCACAGGAAATCTTTTTTATAACTCCTGATGATTACAACGATGGTGTTACTGAACTTACAACCGCTCCCAGTGGTATTAATGACGGGGTTACGCAGATTCAAATTGAATCAACCAATAACTGGAAATTGACAATTGAGGCCGATGATTTTGGTCCTATTGCACCTACCAGCGGTGGTGATATTCCTATCAATAATCTTGGTGTTACTATTACGGCAAATGGAGGTTACGATAATGGTTCTGGCGAAGTTGTTTATACAGCATTACCAGGCTTTCCTCAGGGATTAAGCAATGATGCTGAGGACCTAATTTGGCACGGAACTAATCCTAATGCTGGAGATATCTTTGACAATGATTATACTTTGCACTGGGAAATGGGAACGCATGTAGCGGGGACTACCATGAACCAAGCAACCATGTTCGATCAATTGGCTGATGTAATTTTTTCTACAGGTGATTTCGAAACGACAGCTACCTTAACCTTGATTCAACAACCATAAACACATTTTTTAAGGAATGAAAAAGGGAAATACAGTTTAGCACTGTGTTTCCTTTTTCATCCTGACTGACCATTTGTTATCTGTGTTAAGATCATTTATAAAACCCAAAAAATGATTACTATGAAAAAAATTATATTGCTCTTCGGTTTGTTTTTTGCCCTGCAAACTCAAACAACGCTGATGGCGCAGTTAGGAGAGGACGCTGAAAACGTCATCTTTAATGCTATTTTAAACGGCGCATTTAACCTGGTCGTACAGGATGGCGATGTCCAGACAGCCACTTTTAACTCGGCTGATGATTATAACTTTGGTATTTCTGAATCAATCGGAATACCTGGTATTGATCCGGGATTTACGACAGTGGCCATGGAAGCGACCGGTAACTGGTTTCTGAAAATCAGCGCCCCGGATTTTACACCTATTACTGGTTCAGGCAACATTCCTATCAATAATCTTGGTGTCTGGTGCGAAGCGACGGGAGTACATCAATTTGGCACCGAAGTTACCTGTGCTTTCCAGACCGCTGACGCTGCCCTCGGATTGTTAAACACAGATGTGACACTGATTGACCTCCTGACTGAAAATAGCGGAGATCAGACAGACAATTTATTCGTCTTGCACTGGCTCATGGGAACCATGCAGGGTGGCATGAACCCCGCCAGCATGTTCAGTCAATTATCTGACAGAATATTCAGCCAGGGGACCTACACTACCACCGTTGTATTAACTATGACAGAGATACCATAAAAGTCCTTTTTTTGTTGACTGATTATTGTTATCTTTGGTAAAATGAAAACCCTTTCCGGGATATGGTATATTACATTGGTTTTACTGCAGTTGCTGATCTTTTTTAAGCTATCGGCCCAGGAGACGCCCATGCTGATCAATACGGAAGCCAGGCTTGATAATATACTCCTGCTCAAAATGACCCCTGAAAAGTATGTCGAATTCGGAATAAAAAAAATTAACGAGAACCTTTACCAGATCACCAAGCAACCCGATGATGTCATGTTCAGTGTGGAATCAACGGGCAGTTGGAACCTTTCGATATCTTCAGCAGACGCTTATTTTACCGGGAAAAATGATTCGACACACAAAGTACCGGTTGACTTTATAGGCTTATATGTTGAAAATACCGGTACTAACTGGGACAACGGGCTTTTCTCCAATATGGCCAATGCCACCAAAGACACTATCGTTTACCTGGCACCGGAAAAAACCAGTCTTTTGGAGAGCGGTGTACGAGGTAACATTGGCGGATCTTCACAAAATTCATTTATCCTGAGATGGAAGTTTTTTTATGAAGATGATGCTTTAAAAATCAGAAAGTTTACTGATTTCGACATTAATGACGATAATTACAGGGTTGGATATTATATCACTTTATCAGAAAGTACGGCGAATGGCAAAATCGATCAGTGACTTTCAATCAAAATGCGGTTAAACCCGATATAAATAATTTGCAAATCAGCCTGAAAATTGATTATAAGATATTCATCTATATCGGGCTTTCAATATTATGGCAGCCCGGCCTGAATGTAACGGCTCAAGCCCTGGTTCAGGGACCTGATGACCAGGTATTGGCTGCTTCTTTTATAAAACCGGAGATCTTTCAAAAAGCAGGGCAATTAAGTTTTAATGTAGTCCGGATCCGCAATCTTTCTGATACTGCCGTCCGGTTTAAACCCATATTTATCCTTCCGGCAGGCTGGGCCCCGTTCAGCGCTCCTTTCAGGGACACTATCGTGCCACCGGATGATTCCATCTCACTGTCATTCCGGTTTCAATTACCAGTGCAGGTGAGTTCTGAAATAAAACATGAAATCTTTTTTCGCGCTTATTCCATGCAGAATAAATTGCTGTCAGAAAGCAGCTTTATTGTCCATCCCGAGGTTTATCATGATTGGGATGTAATTTTACCGGATAAAAGGGTGTTTTTTTATCCACGCATGAACCTGGCGGAGTTTGAGCTACTCATTCAAAACAAAGGGAACACGGCTGAAGTGATCAGCCTGCTTATTGAGCCTGATAATAAAATAAACCTGAACAACATCGGGGATTGGAAGTCAGGGCAGGACATTTCACTGGCGCCATACCAGGATACCCTCCTCAAATTTAATGTCAGGTACACTTTTTCCGAAAACCGGGTTTTCGATATCAGCAAGGTTCAGATACATGCTTCCGCCGGCGGCAAAGAGATACGCAGGGCATTATTGATTGAAAAGTATAATGATACCTACGCTCCCTTTTATGTTGACCGGGCCCTGCCACATCAGACGGAGGTGGGGTTTCGTACCTTTAGCAGGAATGACCGTTTACTCCCCTTTATTAAAGCAAGAGGTACATCTACTTTTAATAACAATAGTACTTTTCAGTATAACTTTAATTACTATGCGCTGACCGGTAATGAAGACTTTATCAGTAATAGTTATTACAGTTTTTTATATAACTGGAAATCGCTGAAAGTTGGCTTAGGCGCCTTTAGCTCATCATTAGGCCGGAACCTGTATACCCGGCATGGCTTCATGATCTCTAATGTAATCCGGTTAAGCCCTTCATTCAGCCTGGAAGCATTCGTAAGCCAAAGCTTTTTAACACCAAAAACCAGCGTCGCTGTTGGTTATACCATTGAGAAAAATAAGATCAGTTTTCATGGCTCGGTTTCCTATGATATTGATGATGAAAAAAAAGTGAACACGGGTTCCGTGATGCTGCAATCAAACCTTATCACTTTGAAAAAGGGCCATGATATCAGTTTTAATTTATATGGTTACCACGAAAACCATTACCTGACCAAAGATTACACTTTAACGGGCTTTGCCTGGGATATCAATTATCATGCAAGAATAGGCGATGCAGTAGCGATCCAGTTAACCAACAATTATGGTTCCCCGAATATTCCCGGCGCCCAGATGGGACTCCTCAAATTTGGGGCTACTTCAATATTTTTAGTTGGAAACAAAAAAAAATACTTTTCAGTTCAATATATTAACAGCTCCCGGAAATACCATGCCTACAATTTCGAAGGCGACAAACTTCCCAATGCTAAATTGTCTGATCAATATGCCAGTATATTATTTAATTCCCGTGATAACCCCAATCACACCTGGGAGGCCGGGCCAAGCATTGAGTTTTATCATTCACTGAGGACTTCACAATCCACCGGAGGTGCAATTGCAGAATACACTATTCAAAAGTTACGGTTTGAATACAAGGCAGTTATAGTGAAAAAATTAACGCTCAACCTGAAAACAGGCCTGACTAATATTAATATTAAAGAAACGACAGAAATTAATGAACAAAGATATGACTTCCATCTCCTGGGAGGTTTAAGTTTTAAAAAAGGATATGGCGTTTCATTCGGTTACGATTACGGCCCCATGGTGAACAGCGGTTTATACCAGTTTGCAGGAGATGCAAAAAACCACAGCTTTAACATCGGGCCCAGCATAACGACCACCTATTTTAAAGAACGGGTGAGCTTTAACTTATTTGCCAGTTTTATTTACCGGTTCGATCTGCAATACGCTTCTTTCAATATCAATCCAAAAATTGAAGCATTTTTATTCCGCGACTGGTATGTTGTGGCAAGTGGAACCTACCACTACACCCAGCAGCAGTACCCGGAATTTCAGACGCGGAACTCATATACTTATTTTGAATTGTCGGTCAAAAAGAGATGGGGGAAATCTGACTTTAATAAATGGCAAAAGGATACGCGCCGGTTAAGAGTTGTTTTATTTAAAGATGACAACGGAAATGGCGTTAAAGAAGAACTGGAACAGGGCGTGCCTTTTGTTAAAATACGTTTGAAACTGACCAACTCTGACAATCCGAATATCAGCACACAGTTCCCGGTAGATATAATCCTGCTTTCCAATGAGGCAGGAGCTGTCAATTATAACCGCCTCCCGAAGGGATTTTACGAACTTACCATTACCCCCCTCAGTGATGTGAAAGAGTATTTCTACGTTAACAGAAGTGCGGAAAAACTTGAGCTTTCAAAAAATGCAACTTATTATATCCCTTTCCAGAAAGCAAATAAAATATCGGGTAAAATTGTTTTGCAACGTCAAAAGTTCATTAAAGCAGGAGAAGAGTCATTTGACCTGACCAATATTAAAATAACTGCCTACAACAAGCAGGGAAACAGTTTTTCTTCCTTTACCCTTGAGGATGGCAGCTTTACCATTTTTGTACCGGGGAATAACATATATTACGTTAGAATGGGAAATGTATTCGGTAGTAATTTTAAAATTCTGCAGAATGATATAAACATAACCATACCTGATTCGACCAACAACCAGGTAGTATTTAATGTAGTTGAAATTTCCCGTCAGGTCAGATTTAAAGAAGCCAGGCCTGCCCAGCCCGATACCTTACGGCCGGCTCCATTGAAAATTAAAGTATTACACGGCAGGATTTATGAAAACTCCAGTGAGAAAGCCGTTGACAAAGATGCAATTCCGGAGTTTAACATCCGGGTTGCTCCTCCCCAAGAACAAAAAATGATAGCCGGTAATTATTATATAGTGGTGGGTGATGCTTCCAACAGGGCAGAAGCAATTAAATATAAGAAGATCATAGAGGAAAATGGAATAAATGCTTACCTGGGCTATGACGAAGCAAAAGATGAATATTATGTGTTCACTAACTATTACCAAAATAAGGAAGAGGCCCGAATAGAATTAGAACGACTCCAGAAAGCGAGATTAAAAGATGCGGAGGTCATTAAGTTTGAGTAGCGTAGCGGCAAGCCTCCTCTACCAGGGAGGGATGAAAATAGCCCCGGGTGCAACCGGGGAAATGAAAGGGGCATTCAATTTGAAAGTCCCGAAGGGACGAATGAAAAGGCTGTTTATTCTGCCGTCCCGATGGGACTTGGCAACAATAGGCCGGCTTTCCAATCCCCGGACGATTGTCCGGGGCTATTTTCAATTGTCCCTTGCGGGACATCGTCAAATCGCTAAATCGTTATATCGTTATATCGCTACATTGTTATATCGTTATATCGCTAAATCGTTATATCGTCCAATCTTCTGCGCCTCCTGCCAGGGAGGGATGAAAATAGCCCCGGATGAAATCCGGGGAAAAAAGGAGGTAATCCATATAAAAAGTCCCGAAGGGACGAATGAAAAGGCTGTTTATTCTGCCGTCCCGGATGGGACTTGGCAACAATAGGCCGGCTTTCCAATCCCCGGACGATTGTCCGGGGCTATTTTCAATTGTCCCTAGCGGGACATCGTCAAATCGCTAAATCGTTATATCGTTATATCGCTAAATCGTTACATTGCTACATTGTTATATCGTCCAATCTTCTGCGCCTCCCGCCAGGGAGGGATGAAAATAGCCCCGGATGAAATCCGGGGAAAAAAGGAGGTAATCCATATAAAAAGTCCCGAAGGGACGAATGAAAAGGCTGTTTATTCTGCCGTCCCGATGGGACTTGGCAACAATAGGCCGGCTTTCCAATCCCCGGACGATTGTCCGGGGCTATTTTCAATTGTCCCTTGCGGGACATCGTCAAATCGCTAAATCGTTATATCGTTATATCGCTACATTGTTATATCGTTATATCGCTAAATCGTTATATCGTCCAATCTTCTGCGCCTCCTGCCAGGGAGGGATGAAAATAGCCCCGGATGAAATCCGGGGAAAAAAGGAGGTAATCCATATAAAAAGTCCCGAAGGGACGAATGAAAAGGCTGTTTATTCTGCCGTCCCGGATGGGACTTGGCAACAATAGGCCGGCTTTCCAATCCCCGGACGATTGTCCGGGGCTATTTTCAATTGTCCCTAACGGGACATCGTCAAATCACTACATCGTTATATCGTTATATCGCTACATTGTTATATCGTCCAATCTGCTGCGCCTCCCGCCAGGGAGGGATGAAAATAGCCCCGGATGAAATCCGGGGAAAAAAGGAGGTAATCTATATAAAAAGTCCCGAAGGGACGAATGAAATATCATCCCCAGATGTGACGCTCATCATAATCGATCCCGCTGTTTTTAAGGAAAGCAAGGTATTCCTGCTGAAAGGTCACAGTTTTGTGGTGTTTTTCCTGGTTCTGAATATATTTGATAATTCTATCTATATTTGAAATACTGACACTAAAAGCAGCATAACCTGTTTGCCAGTAAAACCCCGATTTGTCCGGAAAGGATTCGTGGATCCATTTCGAAGAACCGGATTTGATCAGCTGTATAGCCTTGGAAGGACTTATGCTTCCAGGAAGAGAAAGCAGCAGATGAGCGTGATCCTCAGTACCTCCAATAGAATGTGCAATTATGTTATTCTGCTTGGCGATACCACCCATATAGGGCCAAAGTCTTTGCTGCAATTCCTTTTCTATAAATTTCTCTCTGTTCTTAGTGCTGAACACATAATGAATGTTCATGGAAATAAATGAGTTCGCCATAATTTTGAATTTTAAAGGGCTAAACTGTTAGAAATCGATTATCACATGAACCGATCTATTAGGTTAATCGGGATTTTTGGGAAATATACCCGATGTTATCGGAATTTTTTTTAGGTAATTATCAGCCGTCCCTGGCGGGACTGGCTATTTAACAAATTGCCGTCATTTTCCCCGGACGTTGTCCGGGGCTATTTTCATTTGTCCCTGGCGGGACATCGTCAAATCGCTACATCGCTACATCGTTACATCGTTACATCGCTACATCATCAAATCGTCCAATCTTTATTTCTTCTATTTCACCTTCAAAAACTTCCCCTCAAATAACTTTCCTGAAGGAGAAATAAGTTTCACGCTATAAGCCCCTGTTGCCAGGCGGTTGGTGGGAAGTGTGATGTTCACCTCTCCATTGCCGGTATTGATCTCTTGCCGGATGACCTCCTGGCCGAAGTAGTTAAAAATCTTCAGCTGGGCATTCCCGCGCTCTCCCAGGTTGCACTTCAGTGTTAGTTCGTCCCCGACCGGGTTCGGATAGATGAAGACCCGGTTCAGCTCCTTTTCCGGGATGCCTGTGCAGTCAAAGATCGTTACCACAAAGTTTTCCGAATTGGAAGAACAACCCACCGGGGAAGACTCGTTTACGCTGATGCTTCCGGAAAACATGGCTGTCCAGGAGACAAGGACCTGGTGAGATCCCTGGCCGGCGATAAGGCTGCCGCCAGTGATGCTCCAGAAATATTCGTTATCCGGGTTTTCCGGTGTGGAATAAAAATAGACATTGCCGGCCGATTGGTTGCACACCTCTGTTTCTCCTGATACAGCCGGGTGAGGAGCATCGATGACTGTGACTTCCAGTGGGTCTGACAGAGGCCCGGCTCCGCATTCATCGGCTCCCTGGACCTTTACCAATGCTGTACCTGAAAACGCCGGGCTCCATTCGACCGTACCAATTGTTGAACTGCCGGAAATGACCCCGGCTTCCGGTGGATCCAACTGCCAGATATAATAGCTTGCATTCACCGCACCTGTCGTGGTATATTCAGTCCCGGCATTGGAATTACATTCCTCCGCAGATCCTGTGGGGGCCGCAGTCATTCAAAGCCTGGACACTGATGCGCATGCTTCCGGCAAAGATCTCAGAGACGGCCAGTGTACCCACTGTGTCATTACCGCTGAAAGTTCCGGCTTCAGGGGGATTCACGCTCCATGCATAGGAAATGGCATCCGGAATGTCATTAGTTACAAATTCCACATTATCATCTCCTTTGCAGACATCGGCAGGACCGGAAGGCAAACCCGGCTGCACGGGAATGGACAGGACATGAATAAAATCCGGCTGGAGAAGGGTATCAGAGTCGGTACCGTCAGAGATGATCAATTCTACATCATATAGCCCTGCAAGATTATAAACAACTTCAGGATTTTCTAAGGTTGAAGTGGCCGGTGTCCCGCCTTCGAAAGTCCAGTTCCATGATACCGGTGCGCCGGATGACTGGTCAGAGAATGAAACGGTCCCACCTGCACAAGGGGTTATATCAGAAGCCGAGAACAAGGCTAGCAGAGCTTCCGGAGTAAATTCGAAGGAGGATATTTTGGTGAGCCTGTCTCCTCCGCTTCCAACGTATTGGGATGTAAACCAGAAAATGTGTTCGTTATCCGGGTCGACACTCAGGTCAGCATAGTCGCCCCAGCGGTTATACCCGGTTTGTGAATGGGCCCCGGTCTGGATAACAGCTTCTTCTATATCAAGAACTCCGCTCCCTGCGGCATATTCTGAGGAAGATTGCCCGCAATAGCGGATACCGGGATATACCGAGATGCTGGAAATAGAATAGGCCAGCCCGATTTCATTGTTTCCGTTCAGCGACACGCTACCCATCCAGCGGTTGTGCTCATCGGGGCCAAAGGTGCCCGACTGCCTGACGCTCCAGTCGCCTGAGGCGCGCCTGAGTTCATACCACCGGATGCCGGCATGGTTGGTAGCATCCAGATCCACGGTATGACAGCAGACAATGGTTTCGTAAGAACCAAAATTCCGGTATTGCGGGCGGTTCATAATGACCATCGGGATGCCATCCAGCCGCTGGCTCGTACCGGGCTGCCGGATATTGTCCCAGGTGTTGCCGAAGTTGCTGTCGAAGGCCGGGACACTGAGTTGCTGCACACGGTTGAAGGTGGAATTAGACAAAGTATTCCAGTCTGCATCCAGCTCATAGATCCAGAGTTCGTCACTGCCCCCGGCGATTGCATCGTCACTGATAGTGATGAACAGGCCCGGCTCCCCGGCCGGGGCAAAGGCCCCGTCATTATCCACCGGTGGGACGCACATAAAGCCATCGATAGTGGTAGGTCTCCAGGGATTGTTAAACCCGACGAACTGTGCGGTTCCACCATTCAGCATCTGGGACCGTTCAAAAACATAAATATCATTTCCTGAGCTATTGTTGGTTCCCATGTAATACCCATCCTGCCAGATGCCGAACTTCTCATAGTCAGGCATGTCGGCCACATCGAAGGAATATTTATGCCAGCTTCCCGTGGGGTCACCGGTTTGTGAAACAGCTATGAGCATGCGGTCGTTAGAGCCGCAGATCGAAAATTCCACGGCCAGCCAGCGGTTGGCCTGCTCGTCAAAAAGGATCAGCGGGTCCCCGTCGTTACAATTGGAGCCTGGCACCCCGCTGAAGAGCTGATTCATAGCCGTCGGACCGGCAACTAAAGCACCGGTAGTCTTGTCATAGATGGCATAGACAGTATTGATGGTCTGCATGTAATAGAGAGGTCCGGCAGTCCCGTTGGCATCCGGTGGGTAATAGGGCGATTCCTGCCCGCTGAAGTTCATGATCAGTTCCCTGCCGGTTGTTGTAGTTCCCATCTCACGCTGCCAGGCCGGATCCGGCCCCTTTGGCAAAGCAGTTTTGGCAAAAGGATAGCTTCTTTTTTCCAGTTCTCTATTCCTTTCCATCATCGCATCGGCTTTCATCTCCAGGAACTCCGCCTCAGTGATCACAGGCAGGTCGCGCAATGGAGGGGTCAGGCCGTAGTAGATCCCGGTTCCCGTAATAGTTGGCTTGACGGGGCTTTCCTGTGCGAAAGCAGAAAGAGAAGAAGAAAGGAAAAGTGCTATGATGACAAGGGTGAAGATCTTTTTCATGATGAAAATTTTTACTACAGATGCAGTCTGCAAAATTAATCAAATTTTTCCCGTGACGATTGTCCGGTGAAATTTTCAGCCGTCCCGGGACTTGCAATATATAGCCGGCTTTCCTGCCCCGGACGTTGTCCGGGGCTATTATCAAAAGTCCCTACCGGGACATCTTTTAATCACCAAATATTTTTTACAAATTCTAATTACTGAAAAGAATATTATTATTGAATTTCCTTAAAATTCCCCTGCTTTTCTTCAAAATCCGCAGATTTTCCCAATAGCATCATCTTTCCCTTTCATTTTGGTTTTAATCCATTCAACGGTAAAGCAATCCCCTTAAAACTAATTTCATTCTGCAACTAATCAGCATTAATATTGTCACTGATAATTAGCTTAAAGTATTATGAAGCCGAACCGCATAGCATTGATCACAGGAGCGTCAAGTGGCATTGGCAGGGTCTTCGCCCAGCGGTTCGCTCAGTCTGGGTATGACCTGATCATCACCGGAAGAAGAAGAGATAAACTGACTCTCCTTGCGGAACAATTGAAGGGGCGGTTCAGCATCTCCGTGAAAATAGTCATCGCGGAACTATCAGAAGAAAATGATGTCCGGAAACTTTTAAAGGTCATTGCAACTCATGATAATATTAGTGTATTGATAAACAATGCCGGATATGGATCTGGAAAAGAATTTGGCAATTGCGATCTTAACAATCATATGCAAATGCTGCAGGTCCATGTGGTCACAACGCTCAAACTGGTCCATGCCGTATTGCCACAGATGATCAGCCGAAGATCCGGTACCATTATCAATGTATCGTCCCTGGCAGCTTTCATGCCGGCACCGGGCAGCTCTGTTTATTCAGCCACCAAGTTGTTTCTCAAAAGTTTTACTGAATCCCTCCACATGGAGGTTAGCCGCTATGGTATTAAGTTACAGTGCCTCTGCCCGGGATTTACACATACCGACTTTCATGAGAGGCGTGTGAACGGGAATATCCCAAAAAATAGCGGAATTATCCGGTGGATGGAAGCGGATACTGTAGTGGATGAATGCTTAAAGTCGCTTGAGAAAGGAAAAATCGTATATGTTCCGGGATTTATGAATAGGTTGTTGGTCATGATCGTTCCCTTTATCCCCAGTTTTATATATTATTATTTAATGATGAAAATAGCGCAAAGGACAACTGGAAATGGACCAATTCCAGATGGAAAATCAGGAAAGGTTCAACCTGCCCTTTGATTGCTCAATAGTGAAAAGCAGCTTGTTGAAGAAGCGGTTCCTTGCTTTTGAACCGCTCAGGCTGATCAGGTTGGATTTCCTCATCAATACGTGCATGTATTGCTCCACGCTCCTGCACAAAGCAGGGTCCTGTGTGATTAATAAGCTGAGCAAATTATAAGTAATATAAACTGCGGTCATATTGTCAAGTCTCACGAAGACCGTATTGTCGTTCAGCACCACTTCATTCTCATACATCATGAATGAGTTTTCAATGCCTTCAGCAGGATTATCATATAAGTATTTAAAGCCATGGTCAGCCTGTTTTTGTATATGCCTGACCCATTTTTCCAGTTTATCTATCAGGTTCAACAGGTCATCTTTTTTCCCAAAATACCCCGAAATCCAGTAGTATTCGATCTGCCTGAACAAGATGTTAAAGGTGTCTTCGTTCCAGATCTCGATGGTCGGGATCGTAATTGAAGCCCTGAGAATCTTCTGGCCCAATTCAATGACAACCATTCTTTTATCTTAAACCTTGTGGACTCAAAATTATAATGACGAAAAACGACATTATTTCCCTTCAGATTTAAAAGGGAATCCAGTGAAATTTCAAATTTTGTACCTAATTTGACCAGTTCATCCAGCGACAGCTCCTTTTCCCCCCTTATCCTGCGGTAGGCACTATCATAACTAATCTCAAGCAATTCGGCAATTTCATGGACAAACGAAAGGTTTTCCGGAATTTTTACTTTGATCTGCTGAAATAATAATTGTTGAAGATTTGGTTCCTGTTCCATGGCGGCGTAAATATAGGGAATTAAAAAGGCAGAAGCAAGATTTATCAGCATTTAACAGGAAACAAACCGGCACAGCCCTTATTCTAAAGGAATCTTTGCCTTATTCCGGTCAACCCATGCATCAAAACTTTGCAATGAAGGATTGAGGGACCTGGCGACATCCAGGTTGCGGGCACCAACGTAATCCGCTTCAAAATCACGCTTGAACTGGAACATGTTTCCCATCTCATCGGCGCCAGGGAAACCAAAGCTACGGTAAACATCAGCCGGGACACTGTGATAAACTATTTCCTGTCCGAGTGCCCTGGAAAGTGATGCTGCCATCTGTGTACCTGTTAAATGTCCCCCTGCTATACTAACAGTTTTTCCTTTATATTTTTCACCCGCTTTGAAAATGCCATAGGCGCATTTACCGATATCCACAGAGGCAATCCCCGGAAGTTTCTTATCATCCATGGGAAAGGTAATCGCTAATTTCCCATCCGGTCCTCTTTTTGGTCCCAATCCAAAATAGATGAAATTGTCCCAGTAGAAAGAGGTCCTCAGGATAGTCGAGGGCAATCCGGGCCGCTGAAAGAACTTTTCAGACTCACCCTTTGCATCGAAATGCGGGACTTTATACTTGCCCAGCAGTGTTGGCATACGGTTATCTTCCAGCGGTATCCATTTGCGGGTATCTTCCAGGGAGGACCAGATGATATGCTGCACGCCTGCTGCCTGGGCGGCGTCGGCCATGTTCTTTGCCTGGGCTGTTTCCTTCTCCGGTGAAAAATGTTCCCAGAAATTGGTAACGGCATATACACCATAGGCACCTTTGAAGGCCTTTTTAAGGCTCTCAACATCATCGATGTCGGCTGCCACAACATCCGCTCCCAGTTTCGCCAGTTCTTTTGCTTTATCGGAACTGACATTACGGGTCAAAGCTCTTACCGTAAACTCACTTTGCGGATCAGATAAAATGGCCTGTGCCAGTCCGCCACCCTGTGCGCCTGTTGCGCCTACCACTGCAATAATTTTTTTATCAGCCATATAATAACTAGTTTTTTAGTTTATAACACAAAAAATGTAAAGCAGGGACTGTAATTGTCTTAAATCAGCAAACTAATCACCCCCAGACTTTCACTAATCTTAAACCCGTTTAATCAAATATTGTTCATCAGTGTATGAAGAAATATTTAATATCTTGATTTCCAAATTAACTTAGAAAGAAATTAATAAATATTTAACTTTACTCAATATGGTCTAGAATATGGACTAAGGAATTATTGACCCTAAAGAACTGGCCCCTTTCAATTCGAACTATTCGGCAATAAATTAACCAAAGATGAAAAGAAATTCATTCGACAGAAAAAAACGACAGTTTGCAAATCTGTCAAAACGGGTAAATCATCTGATTTTCAATGGAGAATGGGAAAAACTATCTGTCAATACCAGGAAAATTCTCATTCAAAAACTGAACTTATTATTCAGGGAATTAAGCCACTACTTTTCTCATTTTGAGCTAAAAAAGATCCTGGCGGCAGCTGCGATATTTATCGGGTTTCCTCTTGTTATGCAATCACAGCAATTTTCCCCTCCACAAGAAAATCCATTTGGCCTGACACATGCTGAATATTTTGCCATACCTGAATTTGCCGATATTGACAATGACGGAGATCTGGATCTCTTTGAAGGTGTATACTATGGCAATATGCTTTATTATGAAAATACCGGAACAGCTACGACACCTGCTTTTGCCAGCCCACTAACAAACCCTTTTGGCCTTGTCCCGACATATTATAACTCCTTGCCTGCTTTTGCGGATCTTGATGGCGATGGAGCAGAGGATCTTTTAGTCGGAGAATATTTAGGCAATTTTCAATATTTTGAAAATGCAACAATCCATATCGGTATTACAGAAAACCTGCAGGAAGCAATATTTGATTTATCACCCAATCCTGCTACAGACGGGGTCTCTATAACTTTGAAAGATGATAATCCAAGCAATGCCTGGAATGTGTTCATTATTAATCTTCAAGGTGAAATTGTTGAGAGTGGGATTATAAATTCTCAGAAAATGAAACTCAATCTTGAGGGTTTATCCCCGGGATTTTATTTTGTGAGATTAATAAGGGATGATGAGGTATTTACCAGGAGATTGATTGTTAGGTAAATATATCGAATAAACCCACCTCTTTAATTGCATTTTGTTCATAGCGGGTAAAAGAAAAATTCAAATGACGGGTATTCAAATTGATTTAGGAAAGACGATCAAAAACAATTAATTTTATACTCCACATGATTCCGGGAAAATGGCAGACAGATTAACTGATTCCAAAGAACTGGCCCCATTCAGCTGCAGCTATTCGGCTCATGTGCCGGAACTATTGCTCAGGTTGAACTGCAGCCTGGCTATCAGCACTTACCAGGCCGGCAAGGTCATCTTTTTATCCCCGAAAAATGAAGACCAGCTTATCCAGCTCCCCAGGACTTTTGAAAAGCCCATGGGGATTGCCCTTCTTGAAGAACCGGATAAAATAGCTGTTGCCTGCAAGGATGAAGTAATCGTTTTCGCCAATTCCAAAGAACTGGCATCGACTTATCCAAAAAAGAAGAACACCTATGATGCCCTTTATATGCCCCGGGCCACTTATCACATCGGGCAACTGGATATCCATGACCTGAGCTGGGGCGATAAAGGGCTGTATGCTGTCAATACCTTGTTTTCATGCATCATTTCAATCGATGATAACTATAATTTCACCCCTTACTGGGCTCCACCATTTATTAAAGGAATGAAATCCGAGGACAAATGTCATTTGAACGGGATGGTAATGATGAATGGAAAACCGAAATATGCCACTGCTTTTAACAAGGGAAACAGCATGCAAAGCTGGCGGGAAGGCGTCACGACTGATGGGGTATTGATGGACGTGGAAACAAATGAAATTGTAGCGGAAAAACTTCGTATGCCTCATTCTCCGAGGATGTTTGACGGGGAACTTTACCTTCTGTTTTCTGCAACAGGAGAAATTGTAAAAGTGGATCCAAAGAAAGGGTCCTATGAAATTATCACACGGTTGAATGGCTTTATCAGGGGAATGGCTTTATATAAGGATTTTTTATTCGTCGGCTTGTCGAAACTGCGGCAAAATTCATCCACTTTTGCAAAACTTGAGATCGCCAAAAAAGCCCTTCTTGCCGGGATTGCTATCATACATCTTCCAACGGGAAGTTTTTACGGGGAAATCAAATACAACGCATCCGTTGACGAAATTTATGACATCCAGGTGCTGCCCGGCAAGATCAGGCCGAACATTTTCAACACCATTCAACCGGAATATAAGTCAGGATTATCGATCCCCGGAAGCACCTTCTGGGCTGATCCAAATAAAACATCAACATAAGAACCAAAAAGATGAAAAGAGACTCATTCAACAGGAAAAAACGACAGTTCAGGAACCTGGCAAACCGGGTAAATCAGTTAATCATCAATAATGAATGGGAACGACTATCGGCTAATACCAGGAACAGGCTCATTTTAAAACTGAATCTGATGTTCAGGGAATTAAGCCGATTCTTTTCCCAATTCGAACTTAAAAAGATCCTGGCAGCAGCGGCAATATTCATAGGTTTCCCGCTTGCATCCCAATCGCAATCATTTGCTCCCCCGCAGCTAAATCCATTTGGACTGGTACCTGATTCCGTTGATTTAGCCTCACCTGTCTTCGCCGATATAGATCATGATGATGATCTCGATCTATTCTCCGGAAATTACGGGGGCGCTATGCAATTTTATGAGAATACCGGAACGGTCACTGCGCCGCTTTTTGCACTGCCTCAACAAAACCCATTCGGGATAATAATTCCGCCTGGCGACTATCATATCGCTTTCCCTGCATTTGCAGACATTGATGGTGATGGCGACCTGGACCTTTTTATCGGAGATATCGCCTATGAAAGAAAATACGACGCGAACTTTCAATTTTATGAAAATACAGGTACGGATGCTGCCCCTGCTTTTGCCGCTCCCCAGCAAAATCCATTTGGCCTGACACCGGCCTATATTTTTGCCATGCCAAGATTTGCCGATATTGACAATGACGGGGACATGGACCTTGTTGCCGGGGAAGGATATGGAAATATGAAGTTCTATGAAAACACCGGCAATGAAACTCTTGCATCATTTTTGCCACCCGTTCAGAACCCATTCGGAATAACCCCGGCTTATGTCATGGGAAGTCCCGCTTTTGCTGATACCGACCACGACGGAGACCTTGATCTCTATGTGGGTGAATACCCTGGCAATATGCGATATTTCGAAAATACCGGAACTGTGACAGAACCCTCTTTTGCACCTCCTGTAACAAATCCTTTCGGCCTTGTCCCGACTAATTATTATAACTTTCCCGCTTTTGCAGACCTTGATAATGACGGGGATGAGGATCTTTTGGTAGGAGAATATTACGGCAGCTTTCAATACTTCAAGAATACCGAAATCAATATCGGTATTACTGAGAATCCGCTGGAAGTATTTTTCGATTTATATCCCAACCCGGCTACAGACTGGGTCTCTATAACCTTGAAGGAAGATATTCCTGGAAATACCTGGAAGCTATTTATTATTGATCTTGAGGGGAGAATTGTTAAGTCGGGAACCCTTAATTCTCAGAAAATGAAACTCAATACCGATGGGCTTTCTCCAGGGGTTTATTTTGTGAGATTAATTCAGGGTGAAAAATCCTATACCAGGAAATTGATCGTCAAATAAATATATTAAGGGCGACAGACGGTTCACCCCTACGGGGCTGAGAAAGGAATAATATTCATTGTCGATTGTCAATTGCCGGTTGAATCGACGATATATTGTGTCCGGGGCATTTCAAAAGAAGATGACAGGCCACCGTAATATAATTGGCTGATTGCGCTCAGTGAGATGGCGAGGAAAATGGCCGAGGATATTATTTGTTTTTTTATCACGATGTAAAATTACATATAAACCGGCAATAATTAATTATGGAATGAATTTCGGCCGTCCCAATGGGACTTGATAATAATGGGCAGGCTTTCTTTATTTTTCACTATTCACTTTTCACTCTTCCCTTTTCAGCACCAGCGCCGTCCTGTTTGTATTGTAGATTTTCAGAAAAGCATTATTGCCTGAATGATCCGAGAAAGTGAAATAAGAAATGGATTCATCGATCCGGCCGTGGCCTCCGAAGGATTTGTTGTCGGAGTTCAGGATGACCCGGTACTCGCCGTGGCGTGGCACACTGAAGGAATATTCAGGGATGGAATGATGCGGATGAAAATTGAAAACGAATATAAGGTTGTTCCGTTCAAATATGATGGTTTTATTTGACTCATCCATGTTCAGTTGCTGGGCGAACATGGAGGTCATCACCTGGTTTTCCTTCATCACTCTTATCATTTCCTTATCGAAAGCTGCCAGGTACTTGTATTTCAGTTCAGGATCATCTACCAGCGACCATTGCCGGCGGGCATATTTATAGCTCCAGCCGTTTCCTTCCCGTGGAAAATCGATCCATTCGGGGTGGCCGAACTCGTTACCCATGAAGTTCATGTATGCCTGTCCTCCCAATGCAATGGTAAAGAGGCGGATCATTTTATGCAATGCCATGCCACGTTCGATGATAAGGTCCCGGTCGTCTTTTTGCATATGCCAGTACATTTCCTTATCCATCAGCCGGAAGGCGATAGTTTTGTCGCCGACCAGCGCCTGGTCATGCGATTCAGCATAAGCCACCGTTTTCACATGCGGCAGCCGGTCGTTCAGTACTTGCCACATCTCGTGCATGTTCCAGTCTTCATCCCGATATTCTTTCAGCAGCTTGATCCAGTAGTCGGGTATGCCCATACCCAGCCGATAATCGAAGCCCAGTCCGCCTTCTTCAACCGGATATGACAATCCCGGCATGCCGGTGACATCCTCAGCTATTGAAATTACCACGGGATTCATCCCGTGGATTAGAGAATTAGCTAATTGCAAATAAGTTATCGCATCCCATTCCACTCCCTGCCGGAAGTATTTTTCCCGTGAATCGATCGTCTCGAGCCCGTGGTGGTAGTACATCATGGAGCCCACGCCGTCGAAACGGAACCCATCGAAATGGAATTCGTCCATCCAGTATTTGAGGTTGGAAAGCAGGAAACGCAACACTTCAGTCTTTCCGTAATCGAAAATCTTGGAATCCCACTGCGGGTGCTCTCCCCTGCCGCCCGGGTGGAAATATTGTGCATCTGATCCATCGAACTCGTTAAGGCCTTCCACGACATTCTTAACTGTGTGGGAATGAATTATATCGAGGATTACCGCGATTCCCAACTGGTGGGCCTTTTTGATCAGCGCTTTCAGTTCCTCCGGCGTGCCGAACCGTGAAGAAGGGGCGAAAAAGTTGGAAACATGGTATCCAAACGAACCATAATAGGGATGCTCCTGGATGGCCATAAGCTGGATGGCATTGTAACCCATATTTTTAATCCGGGGCAGGATATTTTCGGTGAATTCCAGGTAAGTACCGATGCCTTCCTTTTCCTGCGCCATGCCCACATGACCTTCATAAATGAACAATTCCCCAAGGTTTCCGGCGTTAAAATTATCATCCGACCAGTCGAATTTTTCAGGAAGCCAAACCTGCCCGGTGAAATTTTTAGTATCCTCATCCTGAACCGCTCTGGTGATATAAGCCGGGATGTGGTACCTGAGGCCTTTGCTGGAATCCACCAGCACCTTGATCTTGCTGTTATGTTTAAAAGAATCCTTGTATTGCTTTTTTTCCAGGAATATTTCCCAGACGCCGAATTCATTCTTCTGCATGGGATGGGAGAACCTGTCCCAGTTATTAAAGTCACCCGTCAGATACAGGGCATTGGCCTGCGGGGCCCATTCGCGGTAAATCCATCCCTTCCGTTTCGGATCATAATTTATCCCGAAATACAAATATCCATTGGCAAATTTTTCAAGGCTCCCGAAATCATTCACGATGACCTTTAATCTATCCTGGAAACGCTTATAACGGTCTTCGATATCCTGTGCGCTGGGTTCCAGCCAGGGGTCCTGCTCGATGAGTCTGAGTTTTTTGAGTGGCATTTGTATCTCGGCTTAAGGAATAAAGGTACAAAAGAATAAGTTCAAAGTTCAAAGTTCAAAGGGCGAAGTTGAAGTTGGGCAATTGACAGTCGGACTTTAGGACTGTAAGACGGTAAGACGATAGGATGGTAAGATTTTTAAGTTAACTAATCATTAATGGCTGCTGACCGCTGACTGGGAACCTGAAAATGACAAAAAAATGCTTCGCACACTCATCATCGACGATGAAGCCCGCATGCGTGATACCCTTCTTAAGATTCTAAATTTAGTTATTAATAAATACCGGGGCTAAGCAGTCATATTGAGAAATTTTCTGAAACTGCGGATCATTTAAAATCGAATTTTTCAATTTTTCTTTGCAGATGTATTTGCGGAACTTAGCATATTTATCTGATTTATAACCCATTATACTAGCCATTTCTTTTAAAGAAGTCTTGCTCATATATAACTTCAGGACTTTTTGATCGTCTATACTTAGTCTGAGAAGGTGTTGCCGGAATAGCTTGTATTTCTCAGATTCCTCTATTAGTGCCTCCATGTCATGGTCATCCTGAAATTCATCCAGGTCGGCTATTTCCATATATTTATAATTGAATTTGTGTTTATTGAGCTTTTGAAGCCACAAATGCCTGCAGATCGCATACAAATATGTATTAAAAGAGCTCGTCAATTTCAGGTTTTCTGTGGAAATTTTTTTATATAGCACCATCAGTGCATCCTGGAACAAATCTTCAGCATCCATTTTAGTTCCGGAGTTTGATGTGATCATAATTTTGATCTGGCGGTAGAACTGTTTATATACGTAGTTGGTAATCACTATGTCCCGAGCTTTCAGACCAGCAATGATAGCTTCATCCGTATAAAGAGTCCTTGACCGGTTGTCTATAACTTTTGCGCGATACCGATGCAGTACCGAAGAATAACAAGGTGGTTTTGCGAAAGGAATGACCGAGATGGGGGGTGCATTCATCAGATTTTGGATTTTAGTTTAAACATACTTTCGGAGAACAGATAGCCTCCAATAGTGGGAGACGTACTATGCAAACGCCGTTCCCGAAAAAACTAATTTGCAATATCGCCTGATGATTATAAGCTATATGATTGAAATAGAGAATTATAAAAATCAGAATATTTTAAGAGAGGCAGAATTCCTAAGTTGATATTCCTGATAAACTTTATCATTATGAAAAAAACCGCACAGGTGTGCGGTTTTGCTTTCAATTTCCATTTGAAAAATTTGAGTCTGACTCATAAAGTATTTAGTCTTGGATTTTGTTGATATTGATATTGTACTTTTTCATTTTCCTGATGAGGGCATCACGGGTTATCCCAAGGGCATCTGCCGCAGCTTTTTGATTGTATTTGCAGTTTCTGAGCGCACTTTGTAATAATTCGATTTCATTTGTTTTCAGATTGAGCGAACCGGCTTTGTGCCCGGTTGTCAGGGTTTTTGGGGATTTGACCGGGAAGTCATTTATCCCAATTGTATTACCTTTGCTAAGGATAAAGGCTCTTTCGGTCATGTTTTTAAGCTCCCTGACGTTTCCAGGGAAATCATATTTTATCAGTGCGTCGACAACTTTCTTATCAATCCGGAGGTTAGTTTTATTGAATTTCTGTGCATAGTATTTGGCAAAATGGAACAGCAAGGGTTTAATGTCTTCAGGCCTTTCCCTGAGCGGGGAAATATGTATGTGCAAGGTGTTAAGCCGGTGAAGCAGGTCGAGTCTGAATTTTTTTTCCTGTACCAGTTTTTCGATATCATGATTTGTTGCTGATATGATCCTGAAGTCGGTGTGAATCTGGTTTGTATCACCGATCCTGGTAATCACTTTTTCTTCCGTGGCGCGCAGTATTTTCGCCTGCAGATTCAAAGGCATATCGGAAATTTCGTCAAGAAATAAGGTGCCTTCGTGGCAAACCTCAAAGAAACCCATTTTATCGCTGATTGCACCGGTAAATGATCCTTTTTTATGGCCGAAAAACTCGCTTTCCAACAGCGTATCTGTAATAGCGCTGCTGTTTATGGCATAAAAAACATGATCTTTCCTCGCGCTCGAATAGTGTATAATCCTGGCAATATTTTCTTTCCCGGTTCCACTTTCACCTGTGATCAGCACATTGGCATCGGGATAATTTGCAGCGGAGATTGCTTTTTCGAATACGTCCTGAATCTGCAGGCTGATACCGATAAAATGCCTCTCGATTTTTTCTTCAAGGGCTTTTGAGATCAATGAATTCTTTTCCACCATTTGCCTGAGCTTATGATGGAGATGTATAAATTTTTGAGTCCGCTCGATAGCAATCTGAATATCGATATGCCTGAAGGGTTTCCTGAGGTAGTCAAGTGCTCCCAGCCTCATCGCCTGCAATACAGTATCCATATCTCCATGCCCGGAAACGATGATTACTTCCAGGTTTGGATACTTTACTTTCACTTCTTTTAAAATATCCAACCCGTTCATTCCTGGCAAAAGGACATCAAGTACCAACAAATCAAATTCCTGATTCCTTAAGACATCTAAACCTTCCTGGCCAGTATTAGCCTCAAGACAATAATATCCTGATTTTTCAAGGAACTCGTGTAATTCTTCGGTAAAACTTTTTTCATCATCGAGAATCAGGACCCGGATTTTGGAACTTCCTTGTCTTGGGGCGGTGCTTTGTTTATCTTGTTTTCCGGAATAAGTACTCATCTTTATATTTTTGTAATTGGTATGCACAAAGTCAATGTATATCAAATCTTTTCAGCTTTTAGGGGTAATGTGATTGATATGGTGGTTCCTTTTAAAACTTTGCTTCGTATATCTATCTTTCCATTCATTTCCTTAATCAACCCATAAGAAATCGAAAGGCCCAGACCGGTACCTTTTCCAGTTTCTTTAGTAGTATAAAAAGGTTGGAGAATTTTATCAATGTGTTCGGCTTTTATGCCGATCCCATTATCCTCCACTTCAATGCAGATATGCTGATTATTAAATTGAGTCCTGATCTTTATAAACATTAGGTAAGCTTTATTAAGCCGGCTCTTTTTCTCAAGGAGAGCATCTTTTGAATTAATGACCAAGTTCAGGATTACCTGTTCAAATTTATAAGTGTTCCCCCTAATCAGGGGTAAATTCTCTTCAAAACTGGTAATCAAATCGATTCTGGCGATTTTACATTGCTCAGAAACCATGGGCAATGCATTCAAAATGCTTTCATTAATATTAAATGAAGTAAGAATATAATCTTCCCGGCTTCTTGAGAAATCCCTGACATGTTCGATTATGTTCTTGATCCTCAGTATATTATTAAATATTTTACTAGATTTTGAAACCAGGTATTCTTCACTGACCGAATGGTTTTCCTTTGCTTCTAAAAGAATATTATCAAAAGATATAGACAAGGTATTCAACGGCTGATTGATTTCATGTGCCATACCGGCTGACATTTCTCCTAAGGCTGACAGACGTTCTGATTGGATCAACTGAGATTCCATCTTCTTTCGATCGGTGATGTCGCGTACAATTCCCATCACATTGAGTTCATCTCCAAAACCTATATTTACTGTGCTGACTTCAATATATTTGAAAGTTCCATCGCTTGTTTTTATTTGAAATTCATATGTGCCCGGGATTTCCTTACCCAGCTTTCGCAAACTAATTCTCTCATTGACTATTTTACGGCTTTCTTCTGTAAGCGTAACATCAAAATTAAAATCAGGTGAACTAAGTTCCTGTTCATTATAGCCGACTATTTCACAAAATTTACTGTTTACATAGTAAAAATATTTCCCATTGGTCAGATAAATTCCATCAAAAGCATTTTCAATTAAGCTGCGAAATTTTTCTTCGCTCTCTTTTAATGCTTCTTCCACCCGTTTGCGGTTGGTGATGTCATGGATGATCACCAGGGTCCCATTTTGCTTGCTAGATTGGAAAAACGACCCGTTCAACTCTCCGATAAATAAAGAACCGTCTTTTCGCTTCATCGTCAATTCGAGTTCTTTCGTAGTTTCGCCAAGTTCAAGCGCATTTCGAAACGCCGTAATCGCTTTGGGAACATCAGGCTCGTGGAGGAATTCCATGAAAAAGCGGCCGCACATCTCTTCAGGTTCAAAATGGAAAATAGCTCTGGAAGCGGGTGAAATATAAGTAATTAAGCCATTGGTATCTGTAAGAGCAATTAGATCGGTGGTTTGCTCCGCTATGGAGCGGAACTTTTCCTCGCTCAACACCAGCGCCTCTTCAGTCCGCCTGCGCCCGGTGATGTCGCGAACAATAGCCTGAAGGCAGTATTTACCCATATTGCTGAAAACGTTCAGGCTGACCTCTGCATCAAATAGAGTCCCATCGTAACGACTGTGCTTCCATTCAAAGAACTGAGGCTGACCTCTGAGCGCCGCCTCGATCTTCTCCTGTGCTTTCTCCATGGATTTCCTTCCATCAGGCTGAACTTCCGGGGAGAACAGGTAAGGAGGCTGTCCGATGATCTGTTCCCTAGTACAACCAAACATCTCCAAGGTCTTTGGGTTGCAGTCAATAAAGATATCCTGATCCATCAAGAAAAGAGAATCGTTGGCAGACTCGAAAAGGGTCCGGAATTTGGATTCGCTCTCCCGCAACGCCTCCTCCGCCCCGTTGCGCTCGGTGATATCATGTGCTGAAGAGAGTACACCTATAACGTTCCCACTCTCATCCTTCAGAACACGACACCGCCATGCGAGAAGCCGTTTTTCGCCATCTTTGCGCCGCTGCCAGCTCTCGACATAGAAAACATTATCACTTCCATTGAAGAGTGGTTGGACAATATTGTATGTTTCCTGCTCACCTTCAAAGTAGAAGGCGGCTTCCTTGCCGATCACATCATCGCCGAAGAACTCAATTCCCGACAGATTTGCCCAGGTATATACCTTGTTGCTGTTCACTTCCATAATAATATCCGGAACAGCATCGAGAAGGGCTTCGTGGCGTGCAGATAGTTTGAAAAACTTCTCTTCTGCCTGTTTGCGCTCAGTGATATCCTGCAGCGTACCGTAAAGCCCAATAATCTGCCCTTTGATATCAAGCTTAGCGCCGCCAAACGCGTTCACATTTCTGATGGTACCGTCAGGGCGGATGAGTTCCAATTCAAGCTCGTAAGGTTCACCGGTTTTCATTGCTCTTTCAACAGCGGTTTTCAGGATATGCCAGCTTTGGGGAGCATAAATGGTGGGGTGTTCTGCAAAGGTGGGTGCTGTGAGCTTAGGGTCGAGACCTGCGATATTATAAAGTTCCTCCGTCCAGGTAACTCTGTCAATGTCTGCTTTCCAGTCCCAGGCCCCTATATGCGCTAGTTCGTATGCCTCATGAAGCATCTTCTGGCTCTCCCGCAACGCCTCCTCCGCCTGCTTGTGTTCAGTGACATCTCTGGCTATAAAAACAGTCCCTATTACAATTCCTTCTTCATCCTTCAGCGGAGAACTTGAATAGATTATATGAACTTCTTTTCCATTTTTCGTTAGAAAACTACTATCATTATTTTTTATAACTTCTTCTTTCGTAATTTTTTCTAATAGATTTTTTTTTACACTGTCTTCTTGAAAAAGCATTGTAATAGATTTCCCTTCTAATTCCTTTTGTTCATATTGCAATGAGTCTATTGTCGCTTTATTTACAGTAAGGATATTTCCTTCCTGATTTAAAAGAATTAAAAACTCATCCATAGCAGAGATAATATTTTCAGCAGCAACAGCAGGGGTGATAGTCAAAAACTTGTACTTAACTATGGTATAAACCAAACCCGTTGCAAAGATTAGTATGAAAATATTTGCTAATGGCGGAATACTGTAAATATTCAGTTCCGGAATTACCACATCAAAAATTGTTCCCCCTATTAAGGAAATACTGATAGAAGCTACAATTATTCTTGTCTGGCTTTTCTCACGTAATTTCTCTGTTTTTCTCCCGTATCGGTAAATAAAATAGATTGCCAGAAGGGTAAATGAAATATAATAAGCATAAAAAAGATATGTCCAGATGGTATCTGTCCAAGTATATGACCAGCCATAAGCCTGCCGCACAGGATCTATTATCATACAATTTGTCCACTGTTTGTAAATAAAAAACATGGGCAAAATAAAAATTAAAACCATGAACCATTTATTCTTTAACAGCTTCTCTTTTTTAGAAAAAACAAGGGAAAAACAAAGAACCGCACTGGAAAAACCAATCCATCCTATGGAAGAAATATTCTGAAATAGCATCGCAGTATCCTTTGTGATATCCTTAATATTGTAAAATACTTCCACAAAATTCCATATCGAAAAAGAAGCTATCAAAATAGCACAGGTCTTATTTAGCAAGGATTTCGGGTCTTTATATAAAATATAACCTGCCATATATGCGTACAACATAAGACAGAAAAAATGTAAATATTGTATTAAAATCATTGGTTTAGCTCCTTTAGTTTTATCGTAAAAGTCGTTCCTTTATCTTCCTCACTTTCCACTTCAATTGTTCCATTTTGTTTTTGAATTATTTCATAACATATACTTAAACCAAGTCCTGTTCCTTTATCAGGGTGTTCTTCTTTTCGTTTTTGCCATATCTTTTCTTCCTTTACCTGTAAGTTCCCTTTCTTAGTTCACAATCAGATTTATACAGATATTTACAAATATATGTATAAAATCGTTATTTTTTATTGATTTTCAATTTATTACACACAAAGATATGGCTTCCCGGACTATTCGGAAAACTGGTAATCGCCTTGGATGGTCAATTGCAAAAAAATGAATTATCTTTATCATTCATTAGCCAAATCCATTTAAAACATCCTCATGATCATGAAAAAAACATTACTTCTTTTCAGCCTGATGATCCTTGGTTTTCTCTTTTTGGATCATCCAGTTAAGGCTCAAAACAGCCGTGAATGGACCGTTGTGGCCAGTTACCAGATCCCGGGCAAAGCTTCCGGCCTGGCATGGGACGGCACCTATCTCTACAGCGGTCTCTATTCTGCCCCCGGCGACGACAACCTGATCTATAAAATCGACCCGGCTGACGGCAGCTATACCCTGCAATGTGCAGGACCTTTCGCCTCGGCATACGGTCTGACTTTCGACGGTACCTACCTGTGGACAACCGACCACCCGTATGCCTATGACCCGGCTATAGCAATACAATTCGACATGTCAGGAGGCCAGGTTTCCTCTTTCAACCTGCCGGAAACCTATTTCTCCGGGATTGAATGGGATAATAACAGGTTCTGGACCTGCTGCTACTATGATCCGGATGGAATGGTCTACAAACTGACCTCAACGGGCGGTATTATCACCCAGTTCGCTTCCCCGAATAACCAGCCATGGGATATCTGCAGGGAAAATGATAACCTCTGGATCGTGGATTATAATGCCAATATGATATATAAAACAGATACCCTCGGCAATGTGGTGGAAAGCCATCCTTCCGTGGGGATCAAACCTGCGGGCATCACATTCGACGGCCAGTACCTCTGGTATTGCGACGGAGAGCTACAGGCTCAAAGCACTCTTTACAAGATTGATCTCGGCGGTTCGGGAACACCGGTAATCAGTGTGCCGGAAGATTCGCACGACTACGGCATTGTTACCATCGGCGATTGGTCAGTCTGGAATATGGTAGTTGAAAACACCGGAACCGGTGACCTGGAGATCACCGGCCTCCTGATCCCTGATGCAGTACCTGTTTTCACCAATTTTGCTCCGCCACAGACCATATCACCGGGAAATTCAATCGAAATCCCTCTTACTTATCAACCCACTGAACCCATTCCACTGAACACTGAAATCACCATCGTTTCTTCAGATCCCGTGACACCCGAAACGCCGGTAACACTTACCGGAAATGCCGTTCTGAACGGGCCTAACCTCCTTGTTTCCGAAGAAAGCCATGACTACGGCGAGGTCAGGATCCATGCTTTCACCCGGTGGTTCCTCGAGGTAACCAATAACGGAAGCGAAACCCTGACCATCAGCGCGATCAATCTCAACAGTGATAATTTTATTCTTGACGAAGGGACTTTGCTGCCCCTTGATGTCGGGGTTCTTCAAACAGAAAAAATCGGTGTATGGTTTAGTCCCAATGATGATTTCCCGTATGGAGTGATGATGGAGATTGATCATAACGGGATCAACCAGGATCCTTACCCTGTATACCTCAGTGGCACGGGTCTTGATATCGCTTATCCGATCGGCAGCCTGCTATGGTATTATTACATCGATGTAAGCTATGACAACAGCCCGAAAGCTGTCGCAGCTATTGATGATATAACGGGGGACAAGGTAAGTGATGTGATCGTTTGTTCCGAAGATGACAATATCCGGTGTTTCAACGGGAATTCACATAATCTTGCCGATGTCATGTGGGAGAAGGCGATTTATGCCGGGACAACATACGGGCAGAATGCCCTTATCATTATTGATGATATTGACTTAGATGAATTTCAGGATGTGATTGTCGGGACCGCCTGGGGCGATCGTTCTATCACGGCATTTTCGGGGAAAAACGGTGATCAGATCTGGAAACATGATACCCACGAATACGGCGACGGGGGCTGGGTTTACCAGGTGGATGCACGATTTGATTATAACGCTGACGGGGTGAAAGATATCCTTGCCTCAACCGGAGACGATGCTAATGGTACCGGCCCGAAAAGGATTTACTGCCTGGACGCGCTGAACGGGGAATCGATCTGGGAATGTTTTACCGGGGGGCCGAATTTTGCGGTGATCAGCATTGAGGATATGAACGGAGACGACATTCCCGATGCATTGGCCGGATCCTCCAACGATGCGGAAACAGAAGGAAGGGTTTACGGGATTGACGGCAGTAATGGGGCCATTGAATGGACCTACAATGCTGCGGGTTCATCGGTATGGGCGCTGGAGCAGCTTAAAGATCTTAACGATGACGACATTCCCGATATTGCCGCCGGGGATTTCAGCGGACATATCTATTATCTCGATGCCACCAACGGAAATATGCTCAAGAACGTCAGTATCGGGACTTCACTGATCCTTCGCTTCGAATTGGCCGATGATGTGAATGCCGATTCACACCCTGATCTCCTCGTGGCAAACAGCGGGAGCAATGGCGTATTGCTGAGCGGCCTCGATGCATCGACAATCTGGTCACATCCCTTGCCCGACAAGCCCTGGAACCTGGCCGGCTCCAATGATCTCAGCGGCGACGGTATCGGGGATGTCCTGATAGGAACTCTTTATAGCAATAACTATTGTTTTTTCCTGGATGGTGTCAACGGAGATGAACTGAAGTCCATCTCTTTCGGAACCCCTGTCGATGCGATCAATTCCATTCCTGACTTCATAGGTGATGGTTCGTATGAAATGGTTGCCGGGGGACGCGATGGAACCGTTCATTGCTATTCCGGCGGGACCAATAGTCTCGCTCTTGTTCCGGATCAACCGTCCGGTTTAAATACCTCCTTCCACTCGTCTGCCTGGCCAAACCCATTCAGGGAACAGGTAAATATCAGCTTTTACCTGCCGCGGGAAAATCATGTAACCATTGAAATTTACACTGCCGGAGGAAAGATGATCGGAAAAGTGCTTGAATCTAACCTGCCGGCAGGAGAACACCAGGTCACCTGGGATGGCTGTAATTCAACCGGGGACAAGTGTTCAGAAGGCATTTACATTTACCGGATAACGGCAGGAGAGGCGCATTCTACGGGGACGATTGTCAGGATGTAGCGAAGTAGCGATGTAGCGATGTAACGATGTAGCGATGTAGCGATATAGTGATATAGCGATGTGACGATGTTAATATCGAATATCGCTACATCGTTACTTCGCATGTTCATTTAAAAAACAGGCAGAATATCCTTAATACTTTCTATCAGATTATTTTATACCTTCATAATATACTGATTAGTTATAATTCTTATTATATTTGCACCGTAAAAATATATATATGACTTAAGTCAATCTTTTTACGCCCAAAACCATGAATATCAGTACTTCCCCCCAACTGAACAAAAAGCTCTTTGTACTTATCATCGAAGATAGCCAGGCTGATGCTGAACTCAATGTAATGTTGCTTCGGACAGCGGGCTACGACATCTCCTATCAGCGGGTCGAAACTGCGCAGGAGATGACTGAGGCGCTTGAACTGGAAACATGGGATCTGATTCTTTCCGATTATTCCATGCCCCGTTTCAGCGTTCAGGCGGCGCTCGAAATCTATCGTGCTCATGCCGCTGACATTCCGTTTATTGTAATTTCCGGGGCGATCGGCGAGAAAAAAGCGGTGCAACTCATGAAGGCCGGAGTGCATGATTATTTGCTGAAAGGCAACATGGCCCGGTTCATTCCGATTGTTGAGCGGGAACTTCAGGCGGCATTTAACCGGCGGGAACTGGTTAAAGTAAATACTGCACTTACGCTTAGTGAGGAGAAGTACAAGATCTATATGGAAAACGCACCTGATGCCGTTTTTGTTGCTGACAGGACTGGCAGATATACCCATGTGAATGACGCAGCCTCCCGGATTACAGGATACACCAGGGATGAGCTTTTGAAAATGCCAGTCCTGGATCTGATTACTGAAGAATCAATTGAGCAAGGAAAGGAACGGTTCTACAAAATGTTGAAAACCGGCTCATTAAAGGCAGATTTTGAAGTGCGGCAAAAGAATGGTTCAAAACGGTGGATTGCGGTTAATGCAAATCGAATTTCAGAAACCCTGTTTCTTGGTTTCTCAAAAGACATTACGGACATGAAAAATGCCATCCTCGAGGTGATGAAAGCCAGAGAGGAGATGCAGCAGCTGAATCAATACCTGACGGATGCCAGGGAAAATGAACGGGCGACAATTGCGATGGAGATCCATGATGAACTGGGTCAGGCATTAACGGCTATTAAGATTGACCTGAACTGGGTTCTGGAGCACATCGCAGACAGCACTGAATCATTTCAGAAAATCTCCGGGATTATTGAGTTGACCAATGATACGATTAAAATAATACAAAGAATATCGGCAGAGTTACGCCCGGGATTGCTTGATGATCTCGGGCTTGTCGCGGCCATAGAATGGTATTGTGGTGAATTTGAACAACGTACCGGGATAAAATGCGAGTTGATGTTAGAGGATATGCCTGATGAAGACAAACGGATCAACCTTGCACTGTATCGGATCTGCCAGGAAGCTTTAACCAACGTGATCAGGCATGCGAATGCCAAAACCGTGCGCATCACGCTCAGCTATACGCCGCCGGGAATTACCATGATCATTGAGGATGACGGAGTGGGAATTTCACAGGAGAAAATTACGTGCGGGAAATCCCAGGGTCTGATTGGCATGCGCGAACGGGCCCGGCAGATAAACGGGTCGGTTGAATTTTCAAAAAATACTGTTGCCGGTACAAAAATAGTTACCTTGGTCTCCGTGCCAACCCATGAACCTGCTAGAGTATGAAAATTCTGATTGCCGATGACCATGCCATTGTTCGTGAAGGAGTGAAACAGATCGTGAAGACGTTGCCGGAGGTAACCCTGATCGATGAAGCATCTGAAGGCAATGAGGCCCTGTTGAAGATCAAAGAGGTGGGCTACGACCTAGTAATCCTTGATATTTCAATGCCCGGCATGAGTGGGCTTGATATTCTTCAAAGGATCACTTGCAGAAAAATCAATACACGGGTATTGATGTTGAGTCTTCATCCACAGGAACAATACGCGATAAGGGCATTTAAGCTGGGAGCATCAGGATACCTTTCAAAAGACAGCGCCTTTGAGGAACTGACCACGGCCATCCATAAAATTGCAGCCGGAGGAAAATATGTCTCACCGGCCTTTGCAGAAAAACTGATTTTTGCCGATCCTGAACAAGGGCCCCAAGATCTTCATGATTCACTTTCCGAAAGGGAATTCCAGGTGATGATCATGCTTGCAAAAGGCAAAACAGTCGTTGAGATTGCAAAGGAAATTTTCATCTCTGACAAAACTGTCAGCACCTACCGGTCAAGAATCATGGAAAAAATGGGCATGAAAAAGAATACCGACCTTACATTATACGCAAGCAGGAACAACCTGATCGAATAACAATCCGGCGCTTTCCGGTCAGTTCGAATCCACATGCCACCGCAGGTTGTAGGACAACCCCCTACAATAAAATCAGTATTTCTCCTACAAAGAACTTCTGAGTCCCCTATACCCGGGGGACTCAGACTCATCTAAATTTGCATCCACACAAAATACTACCAAATATGAAGCTACTAATTGCGGATGACTCATCCCTGATGAGAGAAAGAATTAAAAACCAGGTCAAGGATTTTGATCAGGTGACCATCGTGGGAGAAGCCGACAATGGAAGAACGGCCATGGAAATGATCAGGAAGTTTGAGCCCGACCTGGTCATCCTTGACCTGCACATGCCCGAAATAGGAGGTATGGAGGTACTGAAGAAAATAAAAGACGATAAGATGAAGACGAAAGTCTGCATCCTGACCAATTATTCCTATCCGCATTACAAGACCAAGTGCCTTGCGCTTGGCGCTGATTATTTTCTGAGTAAATCTGATGATTTTGAAAAAACAAATTCTGTCGTTGCCGATATATTACTGACGCTGTGATATGTTAAAGAAATTCTGGTACCTTTTTTTAGTTCTGCTTATTGAAGGCTCATCTTTGATGGCTGTAGTACTATTGGGTGCCAAATTACTGGCTCCGTTTTACGGGAGTTCTTTGATTATTATAACAATCGGCTTTGTCATCAGGGGATTGATCATCAGATCCCGGCACACCGATATTATCAGGCAGCATAATGATTTATATTTTTTAATCCGGGGTTTAAAAACGGGGAGAACTTTAAGTTACCCTTCCCCGGCCGTGTGTGCTTCACTTCTGCTCACTCAAAAACAAAACCTCATGAAAAAAATACTCTTGCGAAGCTTTTTTGCAATTGTATTTGTGATTGTAAATTTATTTCTAACGAATAATGCATTTGCTGCAATAACACAGCGTGGAACATCGACGACTGGAACTACCACCAATACAAATGTTACGATCAGTAAGCCAACTGGCGTTGTTACAGGAGACGTTATGATTGTGAATATTGCCAAGGTTGGCAATAACACAACGGCTCCCTCCTTAAGCGGCTGGACGCTTATTAATGGTGTAAGTCTTGGTGGGGGGACAGCACGCTATGGTGCCGTTTTATATAAAGTGGCAGGTGCATCAGAACCAACTAGTTATACATTTGCATTGGGTACAGGTACAACTTCCGCTGTCGGTTCTATTGTTGCATTCTATGGTGTTGATGTTTCGGGGGCAACTCCTTTTGACGTTACTCCCGGGACTATTTTAGTTTCTTCTGCTAGTAGTACCGCAGTAGGAGCTACTACTATAACAACTGCCACTACCTATGCCGCAGTGATTATGTTTGGTATGGCAGCTTCTACAGCACCCACCTGGTCCGGATGGACTACTACATCCCCTGGTGCGTTGACTGAACTATACGATAATAATGTTGGTACAACTGCATCAGTCGGAGCAGCTTGGGCAATTAAAGCAGCTTCTGGAGCCACTGGCGCAGGAGCAGCAACCCTTTCATCAGCAGAAAGAAATGGAGGGATATTAATCGCACTAAAACCGAAGCAAACTATTACAACAGGAACAATATCCGGCTCGCCATTTTGTGCCGGGGCTGCGGTTTCCGTTCCTTTTACCATCACCGGGACCTTTACCTCGGGAAACATTTTCACCGCTCAGTTATCTGATGCGAGTGGAGGCTTTACTTCGCCAGTGGCTATAGGTTCGCTAACACAAACCACTGCAGGAACTATTTCCGGTACCATTCCATCAGGTACACTAACAGGAACAGCTTACAGAATACGTGTTGTGAGTAGTAATCCTGTTATAACGGGAACAGACAACGGAAGTAATTTAACAGTAAATCCTCTTCCAACCGTTACCTATACTCTAACCGCCACCCCTTCGACTATCTATAACGGATCGAGTTCAACGCTATCACTCTCGGGGAGCCAAACCGGCGTTAATTATCAGTTACGGATCGTTACCACGCCAGTGGGTTCCGCAGTAGCAGGGACCGGATCGGCTATCAGTTTTGCACCCGTAAGCCCTGGTTCAACCACAACATACAATGTGCTTGCAACCAATGCAACAACCGGCTGTAGCGTACAACAAACAAGTACAGCCACTGTAACCGTCCTTTCAACTTGTATTACGACCCATCCATCGAATGTCACCATCTGCTCGGGGGCAGGTACATCGTTCTCTGTTGTGGCTTCCGGCAGCCCTTCGTACCAATGGCAAGTGAGCACTAACAATGGAGGATCATGGGCCAACATTACCGCAGCAGGAGCAGAGCCTGGTTATGCAGGTTGGACAACTTCAACGCTAACTTTAACAGGTACTATTCCTTCAAATAATGCCTATCAATACCGATGTGTTTTAAGTGGAGGATGTGGCCAAACCTCCAATGCAGCTACTTTGACCCTGCAAATTATCAATATATCCTACACTTTAAGCGCCAGCCCGGGACTTGTTAGTGTTAGCGGAAGCAGTACACTTACTCTTTCCGGCAGTCAGACGAATGTTAATTACCAGCTTAGAACCGGAACGACACCAATCGGTTCACCGGTTGCAGGAACGGGCAGCTCTATCAGTTTTGCCGCAGTTAATCCTACTACATCAACGCAATACAATGTTTTGGCAACTACTACTTCCGGTGGATGTAGCGCTCAGATTACCGATACCCGGACCGTGATTGTTAATGAAACGGGGATTATCATTGATTTAGCGACCTGTAACGGGCAGCCGGGTTTGAATTTTTTCACCAACAGCGACTTCGGAACAACTTCTACTAATAATTATCAGACACCCGATCAGGCGTTATTTCCCGGAGTAGTATTAGGATACCCTCTTGGCGCATATACAAATTATATCTATGGTTTGATTGGTAATGCAATTCCTGATAGTAATTATATAATAGCAAACTCAACTGCAGGGATGTATCGTACCCCTCAGCAAGTAATGGGCACTGACGTTTGGCTATATACCGAAGACCGCAGCTCAACCCCTGGCATCGGCGATATGTATATTGTGAATGCCAGCTACACCCCGGGTGTATTTTATACTGAAGTACTTACTAATCTTTGTGAAAATACCAGGTATGAGTTCCGTTCGGAAATGATTAACTTATATGCAGCCAATTGGGTGCCTAATGGTTCGGATTATTTAAACTACTTCCCGAAAGACGGACAAGGAAACTACTATTCCATTTTACCAAATGTTGACTTCATGCTGGATGGAAGAGTTGCTTTAAATACCGGGAATATTATGAATGATGGCTCATGGAAAACGTATGGTTTTACTTTCAGAACGGACACAGGCCAGACTTCTCTTACCCTTACCATGCGAAATAATTCTACCGGAGGAATTGGTAATGACATTGCTCTTGATAACATATTAATGCGGGCGTGCGGACCGGAGATTGATATAACAATTAATACCACATTGCCTGTTTGTCCTGGTTTACCTGTAACCATGACCGCGAATTTAATTGCCAGTGATTATTTAACCCCTGAATATCAATGGCAAAAAAGTACAGATAACGGAGTGACCTGGAACGATATATCCGGAGCAAATGATTCTACCTATACGAGTACTAATCCGGCTTATGGGGATGAGTTTCGGTTTCTTGTAGCTGAGACTACAGCGAGTTTAGACAATCCTAATTGCAGCGTTGCCTCCAACCCTGTAAGCATTACCACCACTGCGGGTATTACAGGAACAACCCCGGGTTCGGTTTGTGGAACAGGAACAGTTACCCTGGGAGCTACTGCTAATTCAGGTTCAACCATAAACTGGTATGCCAACTTAACAGGAGGGTCTTCATTAGGAACCGGCACAAGTTATACAACTCCAACAATATCCTCCACTACTACATATTATGTTGAAGCAACCAATGCCGGATGTACAAGCAACCCGCGTACTTCTGTCGTTGCAACAGTAAACACCAGTGTTACCGCCAGTGTAAGTATATCGGCCAGTACCGGAAATTCTATTTGTAGTGGCACTAACGTCACCTTTACGGCAACTCCCACAAACGGAGGAGCCACACCATCTTATCAATGGAAATTAAACGGAGGAAATGTCGGAACAAATAGTCCTACTTATTCAAATAATACGCTGGCTAACGGCAATACGATAAGCTGTGTAATGACTTCGAGTATTTCAAGTTGTATTACCGGTTCGCCTGCCACATCAAATACCATTACGATGGTTGTTGGAACAAGCGTGCCGGCCAGTGTCAGTATTTCCGCTAATCCGGGAAATACAATCTGTCAGGGGACGAGTGTGACTTTTACAGCAGTAGCCACTAATGGCGGGGCTACTCCGAATTACCAATGGAAAAATAATGGTAGTAATATTTACGGCGAAGTTTCTAATGTTTACACCACAACTTCGTTGGTTCAGGGCGATATCATTACTTGTGTCATGACCACAAGTTTGGCATGTGCGACCGGTTCTCCTGCTACCAGTAATAGTATTACAATGACGGTGAATTCCGTTCCAACTACCGCGACAATCAGCACAACACCACTAAACTATTGCGGTGTGCTGGTAAGTGGAGCATTGGGCGGAAATACCCCGGTCGTTGGCACAGGAGCATGGAGTCAGGTTTCCGGTCCCGGTACAACAACCTTTAGTGATTCTACCTCCGGTTCATCGACAGCCACCGCCACTGCCTATGGAACCTATGTATACCGCTGGACCATCAGTAACGAAACCTGTACCCCAAGTACGGCAGATGTTACAGTAAATTATTATGCAACTCCAACAGCAACGATCAGTGGAACAACCACGGTTTGTCAAAACGCAACTTCTCCGAACATAACATTCACCAATCCTCAAAATTTGCCCGTTACAATTACATATGATATAAACGGGGCTAATCAAACGACAATAAACGTTGACGCAAGCGATTCAGCAACTGTGGCCGCTCCAACAACTACTGCGGGAGCATTTGCTTACAATTTAGTAAGTGTCGTTTATCAATCTGCACCGGCATGCTCAAATACAATATCAGGAACGGCAACAGTAACGGTAACTCCAACAGTAGGCACGCCAACCGCCATTACAATATCCGAGGGAACAGAACCTACATGTCAGTTGACCGATGGAACTACCACAACTACCTATGCAACAACGGCGACAAACAATACAGGATTTAACTGGAGTTTGAGCAATGGCTCAGCAGGAAGCCTTGACCCCACAACCGGTGTTATGACCTGGGCAAATGGGTTCTCAGGAAGTGTAGATATACAGGTAACTGCCAACGGTTGCAACGGTCCATCTGCACAGGTTATACGCACTGTAACAATAACAACTTTGCCAATAGCAACATTTAGTTATACAGGCACTCCATACTGCCAGAATGCAGCAAATCCATCCCCGACATTTAGTGGTGGAGGAGTAGCAGGAACATTTTCATCAACAGCCGGTTTAGTCTTTGTAAGTGATGTAACCGGTGAGGTAAACTTATCCGCAAGTACAGCAGGTATTTATACAGTAACAAATACAATAGCTGCATCAGGTGGTTGTGTTGAAGTGATTGCATCAAGCACTATAACCATAACAACTTTACCAACAGCTACTATATACTATGCAGGGTCGCCATTCTATATGTCGGAATTGCCACAGAGCGTCACTCTAACAGGTACTGCTGGTGGTACTTATACAGCTTCACCGGCTGGTTTATCTATAAATGCTTTGACAGGTACTATTACAAGTGCAAGTACTGCAGGAATTTACACGGTAACTTACACGATAGCAGCATTGGGTGGTTGTGGAGAAGTAACGGCTACAACCAGCGTAACAGTTCTCACTGGAGATATTATAGCTGTTTCCGGTTCAACAGGTGCAGATGGATACTACGCATCATTAACCAAGGCGTCAGGTGCTTTTGCAGCAATAAACGCGCAAAATCAGTCAGGGAATACAATTATTATCACTATTGCGAAGAGTTCAAATACTGAAACAGGTGCAAATAGTTTAAATGCAGGAGACTGGACTACGCTTACCCTATATCCCACTGCAACAGGTATTACCATTAGCGGAACTTTTGCCGGACCTCTCATCAACCTGAACGGCGCCGATAATGTGACTATCGATGGAAGGGTGAATGCAACTGGTGCAGTAAAAGACCTGACAATCACCAACACAAACGCGGGAACTTCGGCATCAACAATCCGGTTTATCAACTCTGCCGAAAACAATACCGTACAAGATTGCACCATTAAAGGTGCAGAAACAAGTACAACAAAGGGGATCATCTTTTTCTCAACAGCCACAGCCGGCAATGGAAACGACGGAAACACAATTGACAATAACGATATTATAAGCGATGCGGCCGGAAGGCCTATAAATGCAATATATTCAGCAGGGTCGACAGGCTTTGAAAACAGCGGGAACACCATCAGCAACAATAACATTTACGATGTTTGGCGCACAGCCTCAAACTCTTACGGAATTCAACTCGCCGGATTTACTACCGACTGGACCATTTCCGGAAATAGTTTTTATGAAACAACAACTTTTATACCCACCGGAGCCCGTACATATAATGCTATCAGGGTAGTTAATACTTCCGGGAATAATTTCATTGTCTCGGGTAATTACATTGGTGGTCAGGCGGCACAGTGCGGAGGCTCTCCATTAACTGTAAGCGCCGGTGTTGCCCATCTGTTTCGGGGTATTTACCTGAATGTTGGGGATACCACGGCATCATCAGTCCAAAACAACACCATTAAAAACTTTAATTATACCAGCACCAGCACTAATCCATGGCAAGGTATTAATATTATTGCAGGTTCGGTAAATATTGGCACTGCCACGGGCAATATCATTGGTTCTGCAACAGGCATAGAATCAGTTCTGATAACCGGTTCAGCAACCGGTACGAATGTGTATGGAATTAATATCGCAAGTGAAGGAACTGTCGATTGCCAAAACAACACCATTGGCTCCATTACTGCCGCTAATGATACTGCTAATTTTGCAAGTAACATATACGGGATAAATAAGACCGGCGCAGGGATAATAACTATTAGTAATAATACGGTTGGAAGCATTACAACAGCCAGCAGTATCAATGCAAGCTCAGCCAGTACAGCTAACGCCCAAAGTGTTATTGGAATTAGTTCTGCCGGAACCGGGACGCTCACCATAAACAACAATACTATATCCAATCTGACCAATAGCACTAACAATCCAACTGCCGCCACAGCAGGGATTATTAATGGTATTAAATCTACATCTGGTACGAATACTATTTCTAATAATACTATCCGGGATCTAAGTATTGCCAATGCGAATACTTCTGCAACCAATACGGCCTCTGCTTGCGGTATCGCACTGACCGGTGCTACGTTAAAAACCGTATCCGGAAATACAATTTACAATTTATCCAATACCTACGATGCTTTCGCAGGGAACGTTGTTGGTTTGTATTTTACCGGCAGCACAGGTGCCAATGTTGTTTCGGGTAATTTTATCCATAGCTTGTCGGTAACCGGCGCTTCTTCTGTTGCTGCTAAAGTGTATGGTATCAAGATAGCCGCAGGTGTTACTACCTACTACAACAATATCATCAATTTAGGCGGAAATACGGCCACTAACATTTATGGTATTTACGAAACAGGGGTAGCAAACAACAATAACAACCTCTATTTTAACACGGTGTATATTGGGGGAAGTTTGAGTTCGGGGGCTACGAATAAGTCCTATGCTTTATATAGTAACTCTTCTGCAAATACTCGCAATTTCAGAAATAACATTTTTGAAAATGCCCGTTCAACCACAGATGGTGCAAGTTTGCATTATGCCGCTTATTTTAACTATGCGGTTATCACTAGATTAACATTTGATTATAACGATTATTATGCTCCGGGTACCGGCGGCGTATTAGGATATTACAACGCTGCGAATGTAACCACACTCCCACTTATAACAGGGTTTGATGCTAATAGTTTAGCCATCGACCCCGTTTTTGCAAATGCGGGAGGTACAACCGCAACGGATTATATACCTTCTTCCGGTAATTTAGCTGGAACTAAAATTAGCACTATACCAACAGATTATTTATTAAATAACAGAGCAAATACACCCACGATGGGTGCTTTTGAAGGAACATTAGTTTTATATGTAGATGTTTACAAATCAGGAGTTTTTCAATCTGCCTACCCCCGGTTGAAAGATGCTTTTGATAGGATCAACGATGGAACGCATATAGATGCACTTGAACTTAGAATAAATGCAAACATCACCGAAACTACTTCGGCTGTGCTTTATCAGAGCGGATATACCGGTGCCGGGGGCACATCAAATTATACCTCAGTAAACATCTATCCCACTGTTACCGGAATTACCGAAACGGGAAATCTGGCTGCACCCCTGATTGATATCAATGGAGCCGGTAATGTAACCATCGATGGAAGGGTAAATGCAACAGGTTCAGTAAAGGACATGATAATCACCAATACCAACACATCAGCCACAGCAGGAACTTCAACGATACGGTTTATCAACTCTGCCGAAAACAATAACGTGAAATATTGCACTATTAAAGGTTCAGAAACAAGTGCCACAATGGGGGTCATCTTTTTCTCAACAGCCACAGCCGGCAATGGAAATGATGGAAACACAATTGACAATAACAATATTACAAGCGATGCGGCCGGCAGACCTATAAATGCCATATATTCAGCGGGGTCGGCAGGCTTTGAAAACAGCGGAAACACCATCAGCAACAATAATATTTATGATTTTCTAAAGAATGGAACGGCTTCAAATGGTATAAATCTTGCCGGCTATAATATCACATGGACTATTACGGGAAATAGTCTGTATGAAACAGCATCTTTCGTACCAACTGCTTCTGTTGCATACACGGCCATAAATGCTTCAGCTATTACTTCAACCGACCTTACCGTAAGCGGAAACTTTATAGGTGGAAATGCTCCTTCGGCTGGCGGTACCGCCTGGACGAAGACGAACGCTTTCAGTAATGTTTTCACTGCTATTAATTTGAATGTTGGAACCGGCACGGCGAGCAATGTTCAAAATAATACCATCCAAAACATGGCATGGAGCAATTCCGGGAACGCAACATGGACAGGGATTAATATTGCGGCAGGTAATGTAAACGTTGGCACGGTCACCGGTAATGCCATTGGGGCTGCAACCGGTGCAGGCTCCATTACGGTAACCGGTAGCGCAACCGCTGCGAATGTATATGGAATTAATATCGCAAGTGCAGGAACTGTCGATTGCCAAAACAACACCATTGGCTCCATCACTGCCGCTAATGATACTGCTGCTTTTGCAAGTAACATATACGGGATAAATAAGACCGCCGTAGCAGGAACCACCACCATCAGCAACAATACGATAGGAAGCACCACCACGGCCAACAGTATCCAAGCCAGCTCAGCCAGTACAGGTAACGCCCAAAGTGTTTTTGGAATTTATTCTACAGGAACTGATACTATCACCATAAACAACAATACGATAGCCAATCTTAAAAATAGTACAACCAATGCGACTGCCGGCACAGCAGGGCGTATCAATGGTATTGTATCTACAAATGGTACAAATACCATATCTCATAATACCATCCATGATTTGACCATAGCCAATGCCAATAATAAAGCAACCAATACAGCCTCTGTTTGCGGAATCGCACTAACCGGTGCAACACTAAAGACCGTATCCGGAAATACAATTTACAATTTATCCAATACTTACGCTTCTTTCGCCGGCAACGTTGTTGGTTTGTATTTTACCGGCTCCACTGGTGCCAATGTTGTTTCGGATAATTTTATCCATAGCTTAACGGTAGAAGGAGCTACTTCTACTACAGCTTCAGTGTATGGTATCAAGATAGCCTCAAGCGTTGCTACCTACTCCAACAATATCATAAGTTTAGGCGGAAATACAAAAACAACCATTTATGGCATCTCCGAAGCGGGGGCAGAAGACCACAATAACAATCTCTATTTTAATACGGTATATATTGGGGGAAGTTTGGGTTCAGGAACCAATAAGTCATACTCTTTATATAGTATTGTTACTGCAAACACACGTAATTTCAGAAATAACATCCTGGTGAATGCCCGTTCAACCACAGGTGGTACAAGTTTGCATTATGCCGCTTACTTTAACAATGCAGCTAGTCCTAATTTGATACTTGGTTATAACGATTACTATGCTCCGGGTACCGGCGGGGTATTGGGCTATTACAACGGTGCGAATGTTATTACACTACCACTTATTGCCGGGCAGGATACCAACAGCTTAAACACCGACCCAAGCTTTTTCAATGCCGGTTCAACGGTTGCGACAGATTATAAAGTCAATATACACCTTACCGGGATAACAATTTCCGGTATCACGACGGATTTCGGTGGCGCGCCAAGGGGGGAGCCTCCCTGTATGGGCGCCTGGGAGAAAATCCTGCGGAAATGGAAGGGCTCGATCAGCACTGATTTTGCGAATGACACCAACTGGACAGACGGGACTGTGCCCCTGGCCGGAGAAAATATATTATTTGATAATGATCCCGACCGGGATTGTTACCTGGATGGAGACAGAATAATCGGCAATTTAATCATCAACCAGCCTGTTGATAAAATGGTACTGAATGGATACCGGTTATCGGTGAACGGAAGCCTTTTGCTTACAAATGGCGGGCAAATCGATGCCGGGTCATCCAATTCGACCATTGCTTTTACCGGCAGCATTGCCCAATCGATAAGCTCCGGAGCGTTTACGGATAATAGCGTATATAACTTTACGCTTAATAACAGTTCCGGAGTTTCGCTCAACGGAGACCTGGATATAAACTGGGTACTTGATCTTTCGAATGGCGCATTGACCTTGGGAACCGGTACATTGACAATAGCAGGAAATTCTCCTGCCAGAACAAGTGGTACCATTGATGCCGGCAATGCCGGTGCAACCCTTGCTTTTACTAATTCAAGCGCAATAACTCTTCCTGCCTCCATTTTCACAGGGGCAGTTAATAATATGACGATTGATGGGACCGGCGGAGTTACTGCAAGTGGCGATTTTTCTGTAAATGGCATTTTGTATCTTCAAAGCGCAAACCCATCATCATTAAAAGGCAGTCTTGACATGGGCAGTAGTTCAATTCTGACTATGGGAAGCAGTGCCACTACTATCGGAGCAGGTGATGTTACAGGGATTGTTAAACGGACAACCCTGGTTGCCGCCACTTCATACACCTTTGGGAATCAGTACACAACAATTGACTTTCAGGCTGGGGGAACATTACCGGATGATATCAGCGTGAAAATCACCATCGGCTCGGCGCCTTCATGGAAAACGGATGCTATCCTTCGGATATATGATATTGTGCGTACAGGAGAATGCGACAATACCGTAATATTAAACCTGCATTACCTTGATAGCGAACTCAACGCCAATCCGGAAGCCGATTTGTTCTTGTGGGATTATCAGGCGGGTATACCGGAAATTGATGCACATGAGAAAACAAATGGCAGTACTATTGACAAATGGATTGGAATTTCAAACCTTAATATCTCTTATTTTCCGACTGTCTTTGATGATCATATCTGGACACTGTCAAAAGAAATATATGTGGTGTTCGAAGGCTCAAGAGGTTGGCGTATGATCTCCTCGCCTACTGCCACCAGTTACGGGGACCTGCTCAGCGGGTTTATCACGCAGGGGGCTACCGGTTCCACTTATCCGCTCAACCAACCCAACTGTCTTTGGTTTGATGAAACCGATACCCTCACTACCAATATGAGCTGGCGTACTATGGGCAACCTCACTAACAGCATTACCCCCGGACGCGGCCAATTCTTCTTTGTATTTGATTCGGTTTCCGGCGCCTACAACGACACTTTGCCCCGCAAGATGAGCACCGGAGGAAACGCTAATTATACCAGCGGAACCTTCTCCTTCGGTGGTGGAAATCAGCCCGTAACCTTTTCTCCCAGGGCAGGAGGACAAATAAACACAGGCCCTGGCGATACCATCTTTTATGATACGAATATCAGCGATGAGGGCTGGAACCTGCTGGGAAACCCCACTTATTCCACCCTCAACTGGGATGCCCCGACCGGATGGACCAAAATTAACCTGGATAACAACATCTATATCTGGGATCCCGGAGCCAACTCCGGGAACGGCGAATACAAGGTTTGGAATGGCCATAACGGTTCTTTAGACAATGGACTGATCGCCCCCTACCAGGCCTTCTGGGTGCATGCATCTGCAGCCGTCCCGGGGCTGAGTTTTACAAATAGTGTGTTGACATCCGGCGGCACATTTCACGGCGGTGGCAGTTCTGTAAAATCACAACAAGCCGGCCCCAACCCCTCTGCCATTAACCTCAGCCTGAATGCCGGCGGGTTGCAAAGTACCGCGATTATTTCATTCATGGCAGATGCCAAAGTAGGGCCCGATACCTGGGATGCCTACCGTCTTGAGCCGCCTTCTGATTCCTGGCTGGAGTTGTTTACCTTATCTTCTCCTTCACACACCATGCCGCTGGTGATCAACAACCTCCCTGTTGACAAGCCGGATTTTCTCGATCTTCCCCTCTTTGTTGGCGGTCAGCAGCATAGCCAAAGTCTGGACGGAAACTACACCCTGCATTGGGAACTGCCACCCGACTGGCCGGCGGACTGGGCCATCAGCCTGCACGATAACCAAAGGGAGAAAGCCATCTCCATGAGCCACAATCAAAACTACGACTTCGAATTCTATAGTACTAAAAGCAGCGCAGCGACCACGGATTCAATAAGCGTCCCCACGCTGCCCGTCAGCATTATTAATCCTGTTTCCCAAAAAAGTACGCTCAAGAGTACCAACCAACTGCCACCATTTTCCATCATAATTCAAAAAGGCACCTACGTCGATAATCCCGCGTACATGGCGCCACAGGCAAAGCTGCTGCAAAACTATCCCAATCCTTTCAGCAACAGCACCACCCTGCGCTTCAGCCTGCCCTTGGCCGCGAACGTGACCCTTGAAATCTTCGATCTTTGCGGACAAAAACTGGAAGTGGTGGTGGCCAACAGGTATTTCGAAGCCGGCATACACAACATGATATGGTATAGCTGCGGTAAAAAATCGGGTATTTACTTCGTGCGTATGAAAACCAAAGAAACAAATGAAGTCATTAAACTGATTATTCAAACATGAAAAAGTCCATATTCAGGCTGTTCTCCTTCGTCTTGTCTCTTTTATTTTTCTCAAACCTTCATGCCCAGGAGGCTGTCAGCATCACTGCATCGGCTACCGTGTTGGAAATCAGCGAGATTGAGTTGGTGACCATCAAAGAGATGAATGTTGATGGATCCTTTGCCGAAAACGGGATAGTGAATATCTCGCCCGTCACCGATATGAATGCGGGGGAGTTGCTGGTAAAGGGCCGGGCCAATGCGCAGATGCGAATTACCTCTCCGAACCAGACTGTGCTGGTAAACACCTCAGGGCAGGGGACCCTTATTTTTTATTATGTTTTAAGCGGTTTCTGGTCAGATAACAAGCAAGCATCCGAAATCCTGAACGCACCCGATCGCATACTTCAATTCAATGAAGAAGGACAATACTACCTGTGGGTTGGCGGGCGGGTGGACATCAACAATGCACGCCCTGGAAATTATGAAGGCGAATTCATTCTTGAAATAGAATACATTTAACCATGCAAGCCGGCACAAAATATATTTTCCTGTTGATCTCCACAACTATCCTGGTGATGGCAGGCGCTCTCAATGCCCAACACATCAGTTTTGGCACCTGGGCCGGCGCCGGCCTCACCCTGACAAATGGCACCCCCTACGAACTCAATTTCAACGATAAAACACCTTTAATAATAACAGGAATTAATCAAAGCGTACCCATTTCACTCACCGATATGGAAGCTGCTGTGCTGACCATTGAAGGCACAGAATACCTGGATGTGACGGTTTACGTGGATGCCCCGCCAACACTTGAACTGGATGCCACGAACAGCATTCCGCTAAGTATCAGGTTCGCTTATTCCAACCTGGGTCCGGCGGATATTGCGACCGCTAAAATCCAGGCCGTGGAGGTACCGGCCGGGTTCAACTCGGCCACTTTTCCCATTTTCCGGCGCACAAGTGGACCGCCAGGTCCACCGCCAACACCCCCGCTTGAAGGGTACACTCCGCCACAAAAAACGGCTTACCTGTTTATTTACGGCACGCTGGGGCCTGTGGGCAATGTGAATGCAGGACTTTATGATGGAACTATTAATGTGACGGTAGAGTATAGTACCTATTAGTGAAAAGGGGCAACAGAAAATAATTGAAAATTGATAATTGAAAATGTACAAAGAGATAAGCCAGAAGATGAAAAGTGAAAGTAAAAAGTGGGGGATCATCCTGCTGCTTGCGCCTGGATTGTATTCCGGGGTGGTGCAGGGGCAATTCATGCGGATGAACTTCGAAGTAAAAGCCAATGTTCGCATGGAGCAGATTATGCCATTTGATTTTAACACAACCGCTCCATCATCTGATATTGAAGTGGAGAGTGGAACACAAATCCTGCAAGCTTCGGGTGTGTATTCCCTTGTTGGCTTGGAAAACATATCGGTGATGGTACGTGTGGAAGCGCCCGATGTGCTGCTTGACGAGCAAAACAATACTATTCCTTTTGAGTTGACGATGGCCTGGCAGAACGACGGCACACAGGACGAAGCAACCGCAAAACCGGCCAAAGACAATAAATCTGTTTTCCCACTGAGTAACAGTGGCCTGTTGATTAAAAATATGAAAGAGGCGCCTGCAGTGCTGTACGCTTACATATTCCTTAAAGGAACTGCAATAATACCGAGAACAGCAACCTCCCCTTATGAGGGCAGGGTGCATCTGATTGTTGAATATGAATAAACCCGATGTTTAACCAAAATTTAAAGGCCATGAAAAAACAAAATCTACCCTGGCATGCAGGTTGTAGGGCATCCCCCTACAAAAAAATCAGCATTTCTCCCACAAAGAATTTCTGAGTCCCTTACACCCGGGGAACTCAGACTCATCTAAATTTGCATCCACACAAAAGACTACCAAATATGAAACTTTTAATTGCAGATGGCTCATCCATGAAAAGAAACAATTCATCCTGAATGAACAAATTGCGAACCTTTTTGTAAATACAGCGTATAAATGCTAAAAGTTCAAATACCATAACAAAAAAATCAAATCAAAATTAACCCTTAAAGAAATTAAACTTTTTTAAACCCAAAACTATGAAACATAAATCAATTTTTACAATTTTCGCGGCCCTCACAATGGTGTTGGGCTTTGCAATGACTGGCTTAGGCCAGCAAAATGATAATGCAGTCATTGCAGCAAATGCAACCGTTGTTGGTGCAGTTGTAGTAGATTCAGTACAATCATTGCAATTTGGTAATGTAACTCCGGGAAATACAAAAACTATCAGTACAACTGGTACAGTTGCAGTTGGATTTGCTGGTGGAACTACCGAAACTGAAGGTAAATTTTCTGTGACTAAAGGTGCAAACTCGCAGGTAACGCTTACCTTTGCATTACCATCCGTGTTGACTAAATCCGGTGGCATTACTATGCCAATCAACTTCTCTGACTATGGCGGTAACAAATGTGGCGCTATTGACGCTACTACTCTTTATCCATTTACCCCCTCAGCAGCTCCACTGGTCATTTCAAACGCTGCATTTGCAGCTGCATTTGCTGCAGCATCGTTCATTGTGCATCTCGGAGGCACCGTTGTTCCTACTAACACTCAAGCGGCAGGCGCCTATACAGCGAATATCACCCTCACAGCTACCTATAATTAAACAACAAGCTGTCGGGATTGTAGAATGTTTTTAATGCCTACAGCTTTTTTTTAAAAGTATAGGAAAATAAAGCTCCCCGCCGCAGAGCAGCGGGGTATGAATGAGATAAACTGATGGGTTAACCCATCAGTTTAATCTATTAGTTTTCGAAGACTGCGCTCCAGGGAGCGAGGAATTAACCTGATGAGATTTAATGGAAAAAGGAAAAAGTGATTCCTTTTTCCTTTTTCCTATAAAAAAATTGTACCTTTGTTCAATTCTTTTAATCAGGTAACCCTCAAAGCCTTTAGTTATTAATCACATTAAAGGATTAAAAATGAATCAGCTAAAATTAAAATCCATCGTGATACTCCTGTTGTTTGCAGCAAGCTTTACAACGCTGCATGCGCAGTTGGCTATTTCTCCTCCCTATATATCTATCGATGAAAAAAGCGGGGTGGGGAACCTATATATCACCAACAATTCGGAGCAGTCGCAGGAGGTCGGGATATCCTTTGCATTCGGCTATCCGTCTTCTGATGCGGATGGCAACCTGGTGATGAATTACAGTGATTCTGTTGCCTTCGAACAATATGCACTCGACCTGCAGATCCGCGCCTTTCCGCGCAGCTTCATCCTGCCACCCAAGCAGATGCGTACCATACGTATCCAGGTAAGGCCAACGTCCGCAATGCAGGACGGTTTTTACTTTACCCGTGCAAAGATACTGGCAATGCCCCAAACTCCGGATGTTGCCAAAGAGGTTACCGAAGGCATCACAACCCGCATTACTTTCAACTTCGAGCAGGTAATTCCCGCTTTTTATAAACGGGGTAAAGTGAGCACCGGCCTCACGATTGAAAAGGTTGATGTAGCCCAACAGGATGGCAAGCTCATCGTGATGCCCCACCTGAACCGCACCGGCAATGCCCCCTTTATCGGCAGCATGGCTGTAAAACTTCTCGACAGCAAGGGTAAGGTGGTTACCGAAACACAATCCTCCACCACGGCTTATTTCAATGTGGTCAGGCGAGCTGACCTCGACCTGGCCAAAGTAACACCAGGAAAGTACCAACTCGAACTTACGTTCGAGACGAAGCGTGGGGATATGGCCGCCGATGATTTGGTACAGGCACCCACGTTAACTGATGTTGTTGATGTGGTGATTAAATAGTTGTATGCGAAATGGGAAATGAAGAAAGTTCTTTTTTCCTTTTGCCTTGCTCTTTACCTTTTACCTTTCTCCCTGGTTGCTTCCCCGGTACCACGGGGTGAGGAAATCCTGCTCACTTTCCGCCATCCGGCCATTGGCAATGTGTATGTTAACTGCATATACAACGATAGTAACGACCAAACATACCTTCCCGTTACGGAGCTTTTCAACCTCTTGCAGATAAACTACCAGCCGGATATCAGGAATTTCACCGTGAGTGGCAATTACCTTAGCCCGGATAACCCATACGATATCAACCTTACCACCATGAATATCCGTTTGGGAAAAGAGGTTTTCCCGCTCACTCCCGATGATTTCCGCATAGGGGAGATGGATTTTTACCTTAGCCCGGCCATATTTGAAAAGGTGTTTGGCCTGGTATTCACGGTCAACATCAATTACCTCACCCTGACGCTTACCACCGACAAGGTTTTACCGGTCGTGGAGCGGCAGGCCCGCGAAAAGGCCCGTAAGAAGATGGAAGGGGGGCAGCTTGTTCAGGAAGACTTTCCGCTTGAATACAACCGCAAACGTAAAGTGCTTGGCGGAGCGATGCTCGATTATGCCATCACCGGTTATTACAGTAAGAATTTTCAAAATATAGACTATACTTTATCAGGAGGCATGGAAGTATTGGGAGGAGACCTCCAGGGAACTGTTATGGGAAACAGCTCTTCGGTTGGCAGCAGTAATTTGCGAACCAATAATATACGCTGGCGCTATGTAATACGTGAAAATCCGTTTTTTACCAGTTTCACAGCCGGACAACTGACCACCACCGGCCTGCAACGTTGGCAAATCAAGGGTATTGCCATCAGCAACGACCCCATCGAACCCCGGAAAATGTATGACTCCTATGTTGTTGATGGCAATACTGAAGCAGAATCGGAAGTGGAGCTTTACCTCAATGAACGGCTTATCGGTTATAAGCGTGCCGACGAGCTGGGTTATTATCGCTTTGATGCGCCAATCAATTACGGCACCTCCCGCGTGAGTACCCGGATTTATACACCTGCCGGTGAATTAAGGGTGGTGGACCGCGAGATACAGGTGCCATTCACCTTTTTGCCCAAAGGGGTGGTAACTTATAATGTGCAGGCAGGTGTGGCATACAACACATTCGACACCCTGGTTAACGATAATTATGTGGCACATGGCAATGTGGGCGTGGGCATACGCAACTGGCTCACCGCATCAGCCGGTGCGGAATACATTGGCAAAGAACTCCTCCCATCCAATCCCTTTTTATATGGCAGTCTTTCGGCACGTATTGCGAAACAATACCTGATGAATCTCGACATTGCCCCCGATGCTTTTTACCGCCTTTCGGGAAGCGTGATGTATGTTTCCAACATCAACATCAACTTCGTTTATACCCATTTTACCCGTACCGGCCCCTTCAATGCCCGTCGCGCCACAGATGATGTTACCGCCAATCTTTACCTGCCTGTCAATCTGTTTGGCATGAGTACCGGGCTCCGTTTAGGCGGCGAACATACCCTGCTTGAAAACAGCACCTCCACCCGTTACAATGCCGACCTGAACGCACGCCTTGGCCGTTTCAACATTCGTCTGAATTATCGCGATAACCTGATCAGCAGCGGGAACGTGAACTATTTTGGCCAGGGTCTGTTAACCACGGCGATCACCTATACCATCGCCCGCACCCCGGGCATTCCGGTTTATATTCGCGGCATGTTTCTGAGAGGCGAGGCCAGGTATGATATCCGGAACAATCAATTCACTGAGACCAACCTGCAATTATCCCGCACGCTGCTCAAAACCGGCCGCCTGAACGTCAACCTGGCCTATAACTTCATCCAGCATGGATGGAATATCCAGGCCGGCTTCAGTATTGATCTGAAATTTTCCCGTTCCGTCACTACCTTCAATTCAACAGGAAAAGCAAGCTCGGTGCGTCAAAGCTTCAACGGTTCCCTGGGGGTGGATGCCAGGAACGGACATTTTGAACTGTCAAACCGTGAGCAGGTGGGACGGGGCGCCGCATCTGTGGTGTTGTTTGTCGACAACAACAACTCAGGCACCTTCGACAAGGGTGATGAGATACTTCCTTATAAAGCCGTGATCCTCGACAATCCGGCCATCATGACTGTTGGCAAAGACGGGATGCTGCGGTTGGGTCAGATGCAAAGTTACTACCGGTACAATCTCAGGGTTAACCGCATTGCCATCCCTAATCCCACGCTGGTGCCAATGAAAAATGAATTCTCCTTTATCACCGACCCCAATCAATACAAGCGCATTGAAATCCCCTTTTGCCGCGGAGGAATCATTGACGGATCGGTATCTGTCGAAAGAAATAATGTTTTACAACCGCAGGGCGGTTTGCGCCTGCTGTTAAAAGGCGTGAATGTGAAATATGAAGAAACCGTCCGCACCTTCTCTGATGGCGGTTTCTATGCAATGGATCTGCCACCGGGAAAATATACGATTGAAGTGGATCCTGCACAGCTTGCCTTTCTAAGGGCTAAATCCCGGGATGGAGCGCTGCAATTTGAGATAAAAGCTTTACCGGAAGGCGATAACATCGAAGGGTTGAAAATAGTTTTAACCGCGGAAGCCGAAAAAAGCGGCGAGTGACCACATAAGATGTAGCGATGTAGCGAAGTAACGATGTAGCGATTTGGTTCACTAAAAAAACAGGTAAGCTACAAAAATCGCCGCCAGCGCACCGGCAAGGTCAGCAATCAGCCCGCAGGTGATGGCATAGCGGGTCTTTTTTATGCTGACAGAACCGAAATAGACGGCAACGATATAAAATGTTGTGTCGGCAGCGCCCTGGAAAATGCAGGAAAGCCGTCCCACGAACGAATCGGCCCCAAACTGTTTCATGGTATCCACCATCATGCCGCGGGCGCCTGAACCGCTCAACGGCTTCATGAAAGCCGTCGGAAGTGCATTCACGAACCCGGTATCCACACCCAAAGCTGCTACCAGCTTTCCGATACCTCCAACCAGGTAATCCATCGCCCCTGAAGTCCTGAAAACCCCTACTGCCACCAGGATAGCTACCAGGTATGGAATGATCTTAACAGCGATCAGGAACCCATCTTTGGCCCCATCGATAAATGACTCATAAACATTGACCTTCTTATAAAAAGCCAGAATAATGAATGAGACGATGATGATGAACAAAATGAGATTGCCCGATACGGAAGAAATGGTGTTGATCTGTTCCTGCGGGATCGTGGAAAAATACCAGATGATGCCCGATACCAGGAGGGTAAATCCTCCTAAATATACCAGGATAACTTTGTTGAACAGGTTGATCTTCTGAAACAATGATACCGAAATGATCCCAGCCAGGGTTGAGAAAAAAGTGGCCAGCAGGATGGGGATGAAAACATCAGAAGGATCGGCGGCGCCCAATTGCGCCCGGTAAACCATAATGCTGATAGGAATAATGGTCAGCCCGGAAGCGTTCAGTACCAGGAACATGATCATGGCATTGGAGGCCGTGTCTTTATCCTTGTTAATTTCCTGCAGTTCCGTCATGGCTTTCAGTCCCAACGGGGTAGCCGCATTATCGAGACCCAGAATATTGGCGGCCAGGTTCATCATGATCGAGCCGGTAGCAGGATGGTCTTTCGGGATTTCAGGGAAAAGGCGACGGAATAATGGCCCAACTGCCCTGGACATCAGCGTCACGATGCCGCCTTTCTCTCCGACACGCATCAGGCCCATCCACAGGGTCATGACCCCGGTGAGGCCCAGGGAGATCTCGAAACCGGTCCTGGCCATATCGAAAGTGCTGTTCATCATGGCCGGGAAAATCTCCGTATCGCCAAAGAAAATAAGCCTGGCCAGGCCCAGGATGAAAGCGATGATGAAGAAGGCTATCCAGATGTAGTTTAAAACCATGATGATTTATCCAGGTCAGTACTGTTCATTTCCAGCCAAATTTATCCATTTTTTTAGCTAAGTACATGACAAAAATTTACAACACGCTATAAATTTATCTATATCGTCAGAAAACAGCACATTTGCGAGAAATGTCAGGCCATACTTGAATATACTTTTATTTCTGAAACCGGCAACTGGACAGCAACTAACGATTTGCTATACTTTCGCGGCACTTACGGCTACTACTGGAATAATACGCAGAACAATTCTTCCGGTTGCATAAGCCTGTCCTTCAGCAGTAGCATCAGCGCCATGGGCAGCCAACCTAAGGATTCCGGCATGTCGCTCCGTTGCCATAAGGATTGAGAATTTGATTAAAAATGTCTGAACCACAAAAAATACGCTAACTTTGCAAAAAAAGGATTATGAAAAACATTGAGATGACGGCTGTTTTCGAACCCTGCGATGAGGGGGGGTTTATTGCATACGTGCAGGAGATATCCGGGATAAACACGCAAGGGGAAACCCTTGAGGAAGCAAAGGAGAACCTTGCAGACGCCGTGAATCTGGTTTTTGAAGAGATAAGAGCTACAAGCAGGAAGGGCAGGGCTGATAAGATGATAACCCAAACCATGTCGTCCAGCTTCTGATGAAGAGAAACAAGCTGGTCAAAGACCCCGGCATTCCAGATATTTTAAAACCATAACAACTCTATGAACTTTATAAACTTTCTAACTCTTTTCCCTAAGTACATGACAAAAATTTACAACACGCTATAAACTTATCTATATCGTTAGAAAACAGTAAAAAAAATCCCTGGTTTATAAGCCCAAACAAAAGCAATCAGCGCCAGGGAAAAGAGCTTATTAATACGGTCCAAATCGGTCAAATGCGTGTCCTCAATTAGGAACTGCAACAAGTCAACCCTTACTAACTGTTGCGCCGGACTACGCACTGGCATCTTTAACTTTGCTGCCAGTAATGCAGTTTCGTGGACATCAGCCAAAACCCTTACAATAACAGGATGGGCTGGTAGTTGGAATGGTACTACCGGTACGGCGGGGAAAATATTTATTGGTATTACCTCATCAGGATATTGTAGCGTGGATCGTTGCCAACCATGGCTGGCATCTGCTGACTTCTCCCGTAAGTAGCCAGGCAATTCAACCAAATTTTGTTCCTGATCCGCCCACAGCAAATGAGGACTTTTATTCCTGGGATGAATTAAATGGTTTATGGCTCAATTCAAAACTGGGTAACGGGACATGGAATTCTGGATTTGATGATAATTTCATCGTAGGGAAAGGTTATTTGTGTGCTTACATCACAACAGCTACCAAAAACTTTACCGGCACGCTCAATAATGCCAGTACATCCACCATTAGCCTTTCCCGAACCGAAGCTACTAATTACTCCGGCTGGAACCTACTCGGCAATCCTTTCCCCAGCGCCATCCAATGGAATACCGCCCAGGAAAGCATCATCCGTTTTAATGAAAACGCCACCGAAGGTTTCGACAACGATTATGATGCCCATTTTCTTGCCGGATATGCTCCCCAATTTTATTCGTTATCAGGTGAAGAACAACTCTCAACCAATACTATGCCCTATATGTTAAGCAACAACACTATAGCAATGGGGTTTGTAAAGAATGACAATACCAACTTCAGCATTGAAGCCAAAGGGCTGGAAACCTTTGCCACCGGAACAGAAATTTGGTTGCAGGATTTGAAAACCGGTGCACAGCAAAAACTGAACGATAACCCGGTGTATTCCTTGGAATTGGCCTGATCCTTATTGCGGCTGTCATTCGTTTCAGAAGACTCATATAAATTTAGCCGATGGGTTAACCCATCGGCTTTTACAAAAGAGGGTGTTCCAGCAATGGGCGCCTTTTTTTATTTACCGTCAAATTAGTCCCATTCATCGATTTAATTTTTTTACGTGGCTAACTGTTCTTTACTTTGCGGAAAATTTCAAGTAATGAAAAAGATTGCATTTCTATATTTTCTTTCGACTGTTATTTTCAGCCTACAGGCTCAGCCATATTCATCCGCTTCTGCTGAAACCATCATTGTTTCAGGAACTATTAAGGGTAAAGTCATTGAAGCCACGAGCAATACCCCGGTGGAATATGCCACTGTTACTTTATATAGCGCCGAAGACTCGACTTTGATAGACGGCGTAATCACCAATACTGCCGGATTATTCGAATTTAAATCGGTCGCCGTGGGTGAATATAACATCATCGTAAGGTTTATGGGCTTCCGGAAGGTCTTTATCGCAGGGATCAATATCAGCGATAAGAACATGGTTTCTGATGTCGGAATTGTGAGCTTACGGGCTGATGTGACCAACCTCAATGAAGTGGAGGTCGTCGGGCAGGCTCCGCTGGTTGAATATAAAATAGACCGGAAAGTGGTGAATGTGGATCAGCAACTCCAGGCCCAGGGCGGAACGGCGGTGGATGTCCTGGAGAGGATCCCATCAATTAAAACAGACCTGGATGGAAATGTTGAACTGCGCGGAAGCTCATCCTTTACAGTCCTGATCGATGGCAAGCCAAGTATCCTGACAGGCAGCGACGCCCTGAACCAGATCCCGGCCTCCACCATCGAAAAGATCGAGATTATCACCAATCCTTCGGCAAAATATGATCCCGATGGCACGGCAGGGATTATCAACATCATTACTAAAAAGAAAAGCCTGAAAGGGTTATCAGGGATTGTTAACCTGAGTGCAGGAACCAGTCCGGATTACTCAGGCAGTGTGATGCTGAATTACCGGACCAAGAAGACCAGCCTGTCTCTGGGGGTAGATTTTGGTAACCGGAATATGACAGGACACCGGAACGGCTACCGGGAATCCTATCTCAGCGATACTTCCTATCTTAAAACCACAAACGAAAATAAAATGACCCGGCAGAGCATCAGTGTTAAAGCCGGGATTGATTACAGCCTGAGTGAAAAAAACACCCTGACTGCTGAGGGAAGTTACCGTTTCTTTGATATGTCGCGGGGTGGGAAAACCAAAAATGAAGAATGGAGTTCATTGGATGTTAACCGGCTGAATTACCTGACCGATGACCTGGAAAAGTCGAATCATCCCACTTACCAGTTCACCTTGCGGGATGTTCAAAAATTTAATAAGGAAGGAAGTGAGTTGAACATGTCGCTTACTTATGACCAGGGAGATGATGAAGGTGAAGAAAATACCAAACAATTTCTGACTGATGAAGCCTGGCAGGATACCCTGGAAATTATTAATGATTATAAGACAAATACGACTGAATTTGAACAGGAATGGGAAGGGGATTTTGATTTTCAGAGTTCCTTTAATGACAAGAGCAAGCTTGAAGCCGGTTTCCAACTCAGGATAGACCTCAATGATATGGATTACAGGTATTTCAATCATGATTCCGCCTCCGGTTCCTGGATTGAGGATACGAAACAGAGTAACCGGTATGAATTTTTTAACAATGTCTACGCCCTATATGCCACGTACGCAAGGGAATTTAAATCCCTCGGCCTGAAAGCAGGATTGCGTGCCGAGTACACCGACCGCAACCTCCACCAGGTCACTGACCAGGCTGATTACCCCTATGAGAAATTCGACTTTTATCCAAGCCTGTACCTGACTTATTATCTTCCTTACAATCAGCAGGTACAGCTATCTTACAGCAAGAGGGTAAACAGGCCTCACGGGGATATGCTGAATCCGTATGTTAATTTTTCGGATGCCTTTAACAGTTTTTCAGGTAACCCGGAGTTGCAACCGGAATTTTCTCATGCAATGGAATTAAACTACCAGAAATACTTCGGATACTCCTTTTTAACCATTGAAACATATTACCGCCTGACTAACAACAAAATGACCCGTGTTCAGGAACTTAATGACCAGGGGGTGATGAATATGACGATGAAAAATATTGACAACGACCGCTCACTGGGTGTTGAAATGTCAGGAAATATCCAGGTAAACAGTTGGTTTACTATCAACCCTGTGGCTTCCATATATGATTATAAGTTGAATCAAACGTCAGACAGCACCGATGGTTCAAAAAGAAGCACGAACTGGAATGCCAGTGTGGAATTTGCAGCCAACCTGAAGACCGGCACACGCATGAGGCTGAACGGGAATTATGGCAGCCCGACGGTGACTGTAGATGGAACCCGGAAAGGAATATTCTACATGGGATTTTCAGCCCGCCAGGACTTTTTAAGCAATAAGTTGTCGATCACCCTAAATATCCGCGATGTTTTGGATTCGAGGAGAATGAAAAGCACCAGCGAAGGGGATAATTATTACTCCACGAATGAGAATTGGCGGAAAGCCCCCTTGTTCAGTATCAGCCTTAGTTATAAATGGAATAATTATAGCCGGAAAAGAAACGGGGCCGATAGCTTTGATGGAGATTATGATGTCATCAACATGAATTCATTTTAATGCTATATTTATATTTGCCATGAAAAAGTCAATAATATCAGGTATTTTAACCTTTGCAACAATTCTTCTGACCATCTCCGGCACCAATGCTCAGAAGATCGGGTTTTATGAATGTAAATGGCATTCTGCTATTTCAGCGGATGATGAAGAAGGATTGGTCAACCAGATGCAATTTGAAGAAAAGAGCAAATTTCTTTTCCTGTTTACCAATGACGAGAAAAACTTATATATTGATTTAGTATTGGCCGATAAAGCCGCAATTCAGAAAGTCATGAGGTTTGGGCTGACTACATGGTTCAATCCTGAGGGCAAACATAAGAAAGGAATGGGCATTCAGTTTCCTGTAACAGCGGAAGAAAATAGCGAACCATCTTTTAAAAGAGAAAAGGGTGGCGACCGGAAAGAGATGATGATGGCCATGATGGCCCGTAAGAACCAGGAGATGGTCCTGGTCGGGTTTGGCGGGAAAGGTGAGCGGAAAGTCATCGATCCACGGATTGACTCCTCTTTTCATGGCAAGGTGGATATGATGGAAGGCGGGAAGATGCGGGTAAGCCTGGTTTTACCATTGAATAAGCTAGGCCGGAGCAATGAAACTATCAATATGCCATTCAGTGCAGGGTTCGAAACCGGTTACCTTGATCTGAACCGGGAAGGCATGACAGCCGGGGCCGGGCAAAGGTCGGGTGGCGGTGAGATGCATGGAGGAGGAATGCCGGGAGGAGGCCCCCCTCCGGGAGCGGGACCAGGAGGGCAAAGTGGCAGTGCTGACCGTCAGCAGCAGCAACCGAATATCAGTGAACTTGCTTCTCCATCAAAATTATGGATAAGCCAGGTTAAACTGGCTGAAAAGCCATGACAAAAAAGGCCCCTGCATTTCTACAGGAGCCTTTACTTTTAATTATCTTCAATTTATTTAGTTACAAGAACTTTTCTTATAACCGTCTGATTTTCTCCCTGGAATACCACCGTGTAGATACCCTTTGAAGGATTTAACAGGTCGATGGTCTGCTGTGCTTTGCCATTCACATGGAAATCCTTCATTTCAAAAACCCTGACCCCTAAATCATTATAAACGTTGATAGAGAAGGTCTCTTCGCCCGGAATGACAATTGAAACAGTAAACTTACCGTCATTGGGGATTGGGTAAATGGCGAAATTGCTTCCATCCAAATCATCCAATCCAACAAAGAGTACTTCAACATGATTGGACTCTTCGGAAACACATCCATTCAGGGTAACGATGGTCCAGTAATAGCCTTCTTCTTCCGCCTGGTAATCCTGGTCGGTGGCTCCGGCGATCATAATTCCTTCATAAATCCATTGGTTACCTGCCGGTGCGCTGCTGTGAAGCAGGTAATCACCATCAACAGTCACCACCGGTATTAATGGAATCGGATTTACCCTCACCTCATAGGCCGGTGAAGGAGTGCCGAAGCCGCAAATATTCTCTCCCATTACCGTGATATCGCCCGTCACAGCATCCGGGGCGAAATCAACCATAATATTGTTGGTATTCTCTCCCGCAACGATTGTTGCACCAGGAGGCAGGGTCCAGAAATAACTCAATGCATCCGGAATAGCAGCTACAGAATAATTGACTTGCTGGGTCCCGGCGCAAAGCTCAGGTGTTCCGGTTATCTGTCCTGCAGCACCCGGGTATGCCATAACGGTCACACCGAAGGTTGCCGGAGAGGCTGCGGAACATCCATAAGTATTCGCATAGTTCACGCTGACGGTTTGGGCGCCGGCGCCGAACCAGTTCACTTCGATCTGGTACGTACCCTGGCCGGTGACAATCGTACCGCCTGAAGTTACTGTCCACACGTAATTGCTGTATCCAGTCTGCGTGGTATAGACATGCAGGCCGGAATTCACGCACGTCATGTTGGAACCGGCGATAGTCGGTGTAGGCAGGTCGCCAACCGTGACATTAAGATTTGCCGGTGCGGCGGCAGGGCAGCCGGCAGCGCTGATATAGGTTACGGTTACATATTGCGCGCCAGTACTGTTCCATTTTACAGTGACGGAATTCGTTCCTGCTCCGGACATGATCTGGCCACCGGCTGACACGGTCCATACATAAGCGGTCATTCCGGCTTCTGTGCTGTAAACGTAACTCGAAGTGATACAAGCGGTATTTGGGCCGGTAATAGTGGGCACAGGCAGCGGATTGACTGTAACGGCAAGGCTGGAGGAGGCCCCAACTCCGCAGTTACTGGAACCATAAACGGAAACATCACCCGAAACGGCTGTTTCATCAAAGCTCACCGTAATGGTGGGTGTATTTACGCCGGCAGTAATTGTACCTCCGGCCGGAATTGTCCAAACGTAATCGGTTGCATCTGTAATTGGCGCAACACTGTATGTATGTCCGGCACTAGGCTTACAGACACTGCTCGGACCACTTATGGGTCCTGCAGCACCAGGAGGAGGACAGTAAGTGTTGAATGACTGATCGGCGCCGTAAGTTGTGCCTGTAGCATTCACGCCAACACAACGGAAATGGTAAATAGTATTATCTGACAATCCGGAGAGAGCAGCCATAACGGCAGTGGGCACAGAACCGTCAACAGATGCAGGAGTAGCTGAAATGACATTACCATAGGCCATTGTTTCGCCCCATTCAAAGGTTACCGTTGTCGTCTGATTATTGGCGGTGATCGTACCGTTGAGCTGGGCTGTCGTAATGAACACATTTGTTGCAGGATCGGTAACCACAACAGGTGGAGCTGAAAGAGTGGTGAAGGTCATATCGTCTCCATAATCAGAACCTGAAGTATTTGTCGCGACAACCCTGTAATGGTATAAGGTATAAATTTCCAGTCCTGTGATGTCAGCACTTACCGGTGTATCAGTATTTCCGGTGACCGGGCTTTGTGAAGCCATAACGGAGGAGCCATAACTATCGGTTAACCCATATTCAAACATAACCGATGCAGTCGAGTTATTAGCGTTCACGGTTCCGTTTAAGGTGGCTCCATTTAAGGTAATACCGGTTGCAGCTGCTGTAGTGGCAGTTGGCGGGGGAATGGTTTCAAAGGTCAGATCATCACCATAAATGGTCACACCGGTCCCCGTTATTCCCCTGGCCCTGAAATGGTAAATATTTGATGTGGTCAGACCCGTAAGATCAGCGCTGATTGCGGTAGTCGTGGTACCGGTAACTATAGCCGGATCGCCGGGAACCGAATTCCCATAATCCGTTGTCAGTCCGTAATCAAAGTACGTGTTAACAACCTGTCCAATTGCATTGACTGATCCGTTGAGAGTGGCTATCGTGGCAGCAACCCCGGTCGCCGTTAATGTAACCACCGAAGGATTTTCCCCGAATTCATAGGCTCCCATATCGGGAGGGTTTGTCCGGTTCACACCCGCATAATCCTTCGGCACGGCAGGAATGTATGTACCCAAATTATTTAGAGCCGAATTGGTGGGATGCAGATCTGTAGCCGATACAAATAACGGATTGATATTCACCGAGTTTGCATCCTGACCTGTAGCCACCTGCCAGGCAGCAAAATCTGTTATCACAGCCCCGTAATAGCCGATAGCACTGCCGGTTGAATAGTAATCATTGAAATTGATTTGTGTAAAAGTACTGGTAGAAGGAGTATAAACGGTATAAGCTCTGGGGTCATTTCCGGTCAGGGCATTGTAGAAGATGTTATCCCGCAGGTCCATGTTATCCGTGGCAGTAGAAATAAACAGGCAATGTGAATATACCCCCGCTGTGGAACTTCCAAAGGCACCCGTCAGACTGATGGAATTATGCCACACTTTATAACCATCTCCTCCAATGATCCGGATCCCGATGGGGCCGTAGAAATTAGAAGTACTGCCGTAATTATAGAGATCGTAAATGGTATTGTTCGACACCTGGTTTGCCAAGCCACCGGTGTTAGAGGAGAAGTACATAGCAATACAATAATACGTTGCCGTTGTATTGGTCTGGCCCATGGCATGAATGGTGTTTTGGCTGAACAGGGAATTCGAAATATAGGTCCCCAGCCAGATTCCATACTTGCTGCCATTATAGATCATATTGTAAACCTCATTCCCCGAGACAATAGCTCCGTCAATGCTTTGTAATCTCATGGCGTACCCGGTTATATATTCGGTGTCTGAGTCTCCGCCAACTGTATTATTTTTAATTACCAGGTTATCCAGTTCTCCGACATTCGGCACGCCCTGGGCAAAAATACCGTAATATGCCCTGGAAACCCTGTTGTTCTCAATGGTGATGCCGTCATTGTCTGCTCCAGTGCCTGAAGTTGTAATTGTTGCACCGCCCAGATAGATTCCGAAAGTGGATGTGACTGTATTACTGCCTGCTTTGACATTACAGTTTTTAATGACATTGTTCATGGAACCCTGGCCAGCACCCTGGCTGGAGAACCACACCACTGCACTATTTGTAGAAGTGGCAGTGTTTTCAATGGTAAGACTCCGGACATTGCCACCGGGCACATTTGATCCATCAAAAATAAAATATTGACCTCCATTGAATTTAAAAACGGCAGTCGTGGAAGTTCCTGTAATGGTTGGTGTAACACCGGCTGCCGGTCTGATGGTGACCGTATTTACCGGGCTGGTACCGGCAACAGGAGCAAGAACTATCGGCAGTGTTTCAGCCGAATAGGTGGCATCTGTCAATTCGAAGATTACCGGGCAAACCACATCCAGTGTAGCCAGATCGGTAAGTGCATCGGTAATGGTGGAATAAGTCTGACCCGTGCCGATCTGGAAAGTACCGCAAATTGGAGCAAGTATTATATAAGATAAGGGAGGATCAGGCGGTGTGGAACAGGCCGGCGGGTCAGACGTAAAACCACCGGCACCTGCAGATGGGACAGCCCCTATATTTATAGTAGGAATGGCTTCGTCCTGTGCCACGATGTAGTAGGAAACAACATCACCCAGCACAACACCCGAGCCAAATGTGAATGAGTATTGATCTCCACCAAGCCAGGTAGCGGTAGCGGCATTCCAGGCATTGTCATTGATTTTCCAATAAAGCACAGGAAGGCCTGTTCCGGCTGTTGGAACACCCGTAGCATCTGTTATGGTAGCGACCAAAGTTGAGGCAGAAGTAGATGATGTATTCGGCAAAGGAGTGAAAGCAATATTGGGGGGGGTAAGGTCTGTACCCATTCCGCCGAATTCATCAGCACCCATATCAGGAGCAGTGGCCGGTGAAACAGGGTTGTCAGGATAACCGGTATTGGGGTACCTTGCATCTCCATCGTAATCGGAAATAATATCAACAGGTGTTGTCACAACAATACCTCCGCTCTCACATTGCGTGGGCACATTGGTTCTCATGTGGAGGTTATATGGATGAGTAATTTTATTTAAAAATGGAGGATTTTCCGAAACTGATGCTGCATCAGCAGGAGAAACGCGGGCCTGAAAATCGGCCAGTGTCTGATCTGCATTGGTGCCATCATAAAATATGAGATTATTCGGACCGGGTGTGCCGGCATAAAAGTCATTATTGTTCGATGTGGTAGCGTATGTGCCAATACTGGTTGAACTGCGACGGTATGCAACAGTAAATCCTGTCGCTCCGGGCGTAGAGACATTGACAATAATGTTGTTCTTTAATTCAACTGTAGGAGTCGTGGAAGCATATATCCCGTCGGTCCCGAAAGCAGCACCGGTAGAAGAGGCATTAAGAAATACGGAGTTGTTATAACAACCATGTGAAGTACCGCCTGAAAAATAAATTCCATGGACAGCCGTGGCGCCTGTCGCGTCAGGTGCATATAATTCGGATATGAAGTTATTGTATAAATATATGTTTGTGCCGGAGCTCACATAGATGCCATAAAGTGTTCCGGCTGTCGAGTTCATATTCAGGTTCTGTATCTTATTGTTAGAAAAATTTCCGGTAGTGCTGCCTGATGTATAAAGACCATAAACCGTATTATTTGCATCCAAAATATTGGTGATGGAATTATCATAGAAATTTTTAGTAACACTGGTGTTAGTGTTGTAAAATCCATACGTAGTGCCACTTGACGCAATAGTAATATTATTGACAGTATTGTCATGACAGTTGAGCACGTTACTGCCGCCGGGTATATAGAAAATATAAGTGGTTCCGGCACCTGGCGTTGACTGCGTGCGGAAATTGTTGGATACCGTATTATTATTAACATTTATCGTGCCGTCCGTAGTTGGAGAACAGGAGAAATATAGGTAATAGATAGACCCTGTGGATGTGGCTATTGCAGAGCCTACAACATTATTGGATACATTATTATTGTAAAAGTTAGCAGTGACCCCGCCGGTTGAGATATATATAAAGTACACCGTACCGCTGGTATGATCCGAGATCGTGTTGTTGATGATGCTGTTGTTGTAATAGTTTACGGTATTGGAAGTCCCTGATGATCCACTTCCGGAACTATAAAGAGCGTAAAAGGAACCCGTGCCACGGTAACTCATACTGACGGTATTATTATACACATCAACATTGGCGTTTGTAGCAGTCCCGAAATACATAATATACTGAGATGCAGACCCCATGTCAGATATCCCGGTAAATGTATTGTTGGCAATTTTTACCCCGTTCTGGTAATAACAATAAAGGCCATAGCTGGCAACTGTTCCTGCTGACTTGCCCAGACCAGTAACAACATTAGCGCCATCTACCCCTAATTCATTATTCTGGTCATAATAAGTAAAAGGAGTTGCATCAGCACGCCCGTACAAATAGAATGCATGATAACAATTTGAAACAGTCAAACCGAAGAACTTGTTATTTGAGTTCGTGCCGGCAATATCCGAAACAACAAGTTGGGTTGTCGAAGTTGTGGTGTGGTTATTAGAATAAATTGCACGGGAATTTGTATTATTTTGACTTAGTGTCATGGTACAGTTCTTTATCGTGTTATTCTGTGACCCATTGGTTTCAGAGGTTTTGAGAATGGCATATGCCCATTCCATAAGTTCGGCAGAGGTGGTATTAACCGGGTTTTCCTGGATGTTAATTCCATCAAAAGTCACATAATCGGCACCAGCCAAACAAATGACATAATCCATCGTTCCAATGCCCGGTGTGGCGGCTGTGATCAGCGGATTTGCTCCTGCGCCGCTTTTTTGAAAGATGATCTGGTCGGTTGTCGTCCCTGTTGTTGTTGTAATCAACCCGGCAGTTGGAGTGGAGAATGTTTCGGTATGCCCGGCAGCTATGTTAAAAGTGACTCCGCCGGAACCAACGCCCAGGGTGTTTAATGCTGAAATTGCAGCTTCAATGGTTGCATAATCACCGGGAATTATTTTGGTCCCGGTTAACTGCCCGAAGGCAAACTGAAATGTAATCAGCGAAACAATGAGTAGTAGATTTTTTTTCATTATACTTGGTTTTAAATTTGTCAATCAAAATAAAAAATTATATAATTAACATATTCAATACATTATCATTTTTTTAATCACTAAAATTATAATTAAAACTTGAAAAACAAAAAAATTAATCTATTTTTTATACCCTATCTTCTCCCTTTGTTTTTAAAAAATATTTTTCCAAATCCCTTTATTGCAATAAAAAAAGGGCTTCTGCAGAAAAAGAAGCCCTAAATAAAAATGTAATTTATTTTATTCGGTAATCAGAACTCTTCTTGTCAGGCTGGTATTATTGCTCCTGATCACCACTGTATATAATCCTGCCGAGGATGATCCAAGATCTATCACCTTCTGGCTTTTACCGTTAACCGTCATCTCATAATCTTTATAAACTTTCACTCCCAGTTGGTTATAAACAGTAATGGTGTATGATTCTATTACCGTGCTGACGATTGACACCGTGAATAAACCATTGTTCGGTACAGGATAAACGCTGATCCGGGTTCCGGGCAATTCATCCATTCCCACGAAGATCACCTGCACATGGTTGGATTCTTCAGAGCTGCAACCGTTTAAAGTCACAATGGTCCAGTAATAGCCTTGTTCCGTTGCCTGGTAATCCTGGTCAACAGCTCCGGGAATCAATACTTCATCGTAATACCATTGGTTACCTGCAGGTGCACTGCTGTGCAGCAGGTATGACTCATCAACAGTCACCACCGGTGTTGCCGGAATCGGGTTTACCCTCACCTCATAAGCCGGTGAAGGAGCGCCGAAGCCGCAAATATTCTCTCCGGATACCGTGATATCGCCTGTTACAGCATCCAATGCAAAATCAACTAAGATGCTGTTGGTATTTCCTCCATGGACGATAGTAGCGCCTGCGGGCACGATCCAGTTATAACCCACAGCATTGGGAATCGGGTTCACGGAATAGCTGACACCCTGTGTTCCGGCGCATAGCTCTGGTGTACCGGTTATTTCACCGGCAGCACCAGGGTATGCCATAACGGTCACACCGAAGGTTGCCGGAGAGGCTGCGGAACATCCGTAGGTATTCGCATAATTCACACTGACGGTCTGAGCGCCTGCACCGAACCAGTTCACTTCGATCTGGTAGGTTCCCTGTCCGGTTACAATCGTACCGCCTGAGGTAACCGTCCACACGTAATTGCTGTACCCCGTTTCCGTGGTATAGACATGCAGACCTGAATTTACGCATGTCATATTGGAACCGGTGATAGTCGGTGTAGGCAGGTTACCAACCGTGACATTAAGGGTTGTCGGTGCGGCAGCAGGGCAGCCGCTGGCACTGGTATAAGTTACGCTGACGGATTGAGCGCCCGCGCTGTTCCACTTAATGGTGACGGTGTTGGTTCCTGCACCGGCCATGACCTGGCCACCGGCGGAAACGGTCCATACATAACCGGTCATTCCGGCTTCTGTGCTGTAAACGTAGCTCGAAGTAATACAGGCAACATTCGGGCCGGTAATAGTGGGCACAGGCAGCGGATTAATGGTAACTGCCAGGCTTGACGGGCTGCCGTCGCCGCATACGCTCGTGCCATAAACGGTAACATTCCCGGAAACAGCAGAACTGTTATAGCTAACTGTAATACTGTTCGTACCGGCACCTGCTGTTATGGTTCCACCGGGAGGTACTGTCCATACATACCCTCCATAGGCATAAGTAATAGGTGGAACGGTGTAAACATGTCCGGAAGTTGCCTGGCAAATCGAAGTCGGGCCGGTGATAGTACCTGCTGCCAAAGGGACCGGGCAGAGTGTGGTGAATACCTGGTCTTCACCATTGGTCGTACCGGTCGGGTTCTGCCCGACACAACGGAAATGATAAGTTGTGTTATAAGTCAGGCCTGAGATGTCAGCATAGACAGCAGTCGGTGTGTTACCGGTCACTGTTCCCGGTATCCCGGCGATGGTATAGCTATATGATGCTGTCAATCCCCACTCGAAAGTAACCGTAGTATTCTGGTTATTGGCATTTATAGTTCCGTTGAGGCGTGCCGTAAAATTCCCGATGTTGCTTGCCGGGTTTGTAGTGACGATTGGAGGAGCAGCACCGGTTGTGAAAGTCAGGTCAGCTCCGTTAACGGTACCACCGGAGCTTGAAGCTACTACCCTGAAGTGATACAGTGTATTAATGGCCAATCCGCCAATATTCGCACTTACAGGTGTAGCAGTGCTTCCGTTAACCGGGCTCTGATCAGCAGTGACCGTAAATCCATAAGAATCGGTCTCTCCGTATTCAAATGTTACGGTAGTAGCGTTGCAGGCGGCATTGACTGTTCCGTTCAGGGTTGCAGTGTTACTGGCGATATTAGTGGCTGCAAGGGTTGTCGCCTCAGGAGCACCGGGATCGGCAGATACTATGGTCAGATCATTCCCGTAAACAGTAACACCATCTGATGTCACACCTCTTGTCCTGAAGTGCCAGGTAGTTGAAGGCGGCATAGAAATCACCGTGCTTATGGCTGTTGGGGTTGTACCTGTGATGGTTGCAGGGGTTCCGGCAACCGATGTGCCATAGGAAGTTGTAGGACCATAATCAAAGAAGCTATCGACCGTCAATCCGTTGGCATTGATAGTACCATTCAGCGTTCCTCCTCCGCAATTCAAGCCCGACGCGGCTAAAGTAACCACTGCAGGATTCGTGCCGAATTCATAAGCACCGATATCCGGCGGGTTGGTCCGCGTTGTACCGGCATAATCCAATGGTACTGTTGCCAGGTAAATTCCCTGGTTGTCGATATCCGTACTGCTTGGATGCAGATCTGTAGCTGAAGCGAATATTGGATCCGCGTTTTTGGAATTGGCATCCTGGCCCGTTGCTGTCTGCCATGCGGCAAGAGTGGTCCGATCAGATGCTAAATACCCTAAAATACCAGTAGCACCGCTGACAAAATAATCGTTGTAATTAATATTGGTGAAAGCAGTATTGGCAGCCTGTGAATTGATTGCATAAGCTTTATCTGTCGTAACAGTAGTGTTGTCAAAACTGTTCACGAAAATATTGTCTCTGACATCCAGCGAAGTTGAAGTAGAGCTGTTAAAGAAAGCGGTAGTAACCGTGGCGGCGCTGTAACCTGCATAAGAACCAAACAGATTTACCGAATTATGGTACACGCTCACACCTCCCATCGTTCCGTCTATAGCAAGACCTATCCCCCAAAATGTGGTGCTGGCATCACCGGTGCACTTGATATCAGTAACGATATTATTGGCAACCTGGATATTACTTGAAACAAGTGTGGTTACAAGATTAATACCCCTGGCGCCATAACCACCTGTATTTGTATTTAACAAACCACTGATCTGGTTACGTGTAATGGAAACATTTCCGGTAGTGCTGAAAACATAAATACCATAAGGCGGTGTAGAGGATGCAGTGCTAAGAGTACCAATTGTGTTGCCCGTTATGGTGAGGTTCGAATTTGCATTAGCTGAGGATGCTGCAATCCCTCTCGGTCCGCCTGAGGTACCGCTGAATACTGAAATAGTATTATTTGAAATAGTACTGTTTATAGTACCAGTGGCAAACCAGATACCAGTCAGGTTAGAGGCATCAGTAGTATTAGCTATATTGCCAATAGTATTGTTGGAAACAGTAGCTCCATCAGCACCCTGTACATACAATGCTGCTAACCTGATCGAATTGGTACCTGATGTTGAAAGGTCGTTCTGAGTTAACAGCAGGCCACTTCCGTTTCCTGCTGCAACAACAGCATTACAGTAAACACCAATGTATGCTTTCTGAACGGTGTTATTGCGCAATGTTATGTTCGTATAATAACCTGGGCTTCCGGAGGTAGTACCATCAGAAACAATTACAGCCGAACTGCTGTTTATACCGTTGATGATATTACAGTTCTTTACTGTTACGTTGGTAATTGGTGTAGTACCTGTGGAACCGATCAAAATGACCTGTGGAGTAGTTGCACTGGAATTTTCAATCGTTAAATTCCTATCAGTACCCCCGGAGTTCGATCCGTCAATAATGAAATGGCTTTCCAGGATTCTGAAAATTTGTGAACTTGCAGAAACCCCTGTGATTAATGATGTAACACCAGTAGAAGGTTTTAAAGTAACCGTATTTGTGGAAGTCGGTTTGTTATCGTTGTTAACGCTTACAATTAAAGGGAAAGTTTCAGTAGGATAAGTAGCATCGGTCAGTAAAAATGTTACCGGACCACTTACACCGCGCATGTTAAGATCCGCTATTGCCGCTGTAATTGTTGCATAAACGCCAAACATAGCTTCCCTGTTTTCGGATCCCGGAATCTGGAAATTGTTCACAAAAAGTTCACCCTCGTATGGCCTACCGTTTTCCATTGGAATCCAGCTTACTTCTTCAACTTCCGTCATTTGCCTGACAGACTTTGGTTTGAAGGAGGTTTCAGTTGTTTCATTATATTCTCCTCTTTTTTCTTCCACTTCAACATCAATTTCTTTCATAACCCTCTTTACTGATTTTTCGAAAGAAATGTTTTTACCTGTTAAACTGTTAAATAAGGCAAGACCGACAGTATAGTTTCCACTAAGAGGTACCATAACACCATAGCTGCTGGGTGTTGTAGGTGGCGTAGCAGCAGCCGGAGGATTTATGGTAAACCCGGATGCTCCGGCCGAAGGAAATGATCCGGCATTTGGCGTGGGAGCCATATCCTGTGCAACAACATAATAGTATACCATATCCCCGAGGACAGCACCGGCTCCAAAAGTGAAAGTATAAGTGCTGCCGCTAACCCATGTGGCCGTTTCAGGGGTATACGACCCGCTGTTGATTCTCCAGTACAACACCGGAAGGCCGATACCTGCAGTAGGAACGCCGGAATCATCCGTGATAGTGGAAGTGAGAGTACGTGCACCTGTCAATGAGGTATTTATCAATGGAGTATAAACAATAGAAGGCGGTGTCGTATCAAGGTATATGCCGGCAAACTCATCGGCACCTATATCAGGCGTGGTTGCATTTCTTGCCTGGCCGTCAAAGTCGGTGGTGATACCGGAAATGGGTACGCCACCGCTTTCAATTTGAGTGCCTATTGCTTCATTTATATGTAAAAAGTCAGCGCTGGAGCCACTTAAACTTTTGAAATTGGGATCTTCTGTAATTGATGCGGCATCTCTAGGGCTAACGAGGGTTTTATATTCCGAAAGCGTTTGCGTTGCAGTTACTCCATTAAAATAGATAACCCTTGTCGCGCCTGGGGTTCCGGCAAAAAATAGGTTATTATTCGAAACACTTGTATAATTTGCCAGATCAGCCGATGAGCGCTGATAGGCAACGGTCAGACCTGTCCCTGCGGGTGTCGATTTGTTCACAATGATATTGTTTCTAAGGGATAAAGCTGCCGTTGTTGCAGTTGCTGAGGAAGTAACAAAAAGACCCGATGTACTGAAGTTTGCACCGGTTGAACTAGCATCTAAATACACATTATTATATGAAACATTAACAGCAGAGGTTGTTGTGGCTGTGGTGATGTTGATCCCTCTGACCGAAGGTGCGGTTGGTCCGGTAGAACTGGCGAACGGCGCTTTTATATCACCGATTAAATTATTGTAAATATTCGCAATTCCGGATGTTCCAAGGCTACCTTGCAATAATCCTGATACTGTTGGTGCTCCGGTAGAGGTACTTTGGATATTATAGATTTTGTTATTAAAAATATTCGGTGAGCTGCTTGCCTGGTTGATCCCGGCAATGGTTAACCCAGCTCCTGAAATATTATATACTTGATTTCCTGAAACTGTCCTGGTACCGCTAGTCGTAAATGTATAGATACCATATAAAGTTCCGGTTCCATTATGAGTTAAGTCCCTGACAACATTATTGTTAAAATTTTCAATAGTCGGAGACGCTATATTATATATACCATAAAGTACTGAAGTACCTGTTATTTTAATACATGTTAAAGTGTGTATCAGGTTGTTATTCACAACAATGGTTCCTGTTGAAGTTTGAATACCGTACATAGTGCTGCCTGTACCGGTACCATCTATACTCATATTGGATATAGTATTATTGGTTACCGTCTGGGTAGCACCTGAAGATACATAAATACCTATGGTGGTTCCACCTGTCGTCCCGATTCGTGAAATATTATTAATTGTATTGCTGTTTATTGTAACTGAAGTAGCAGCTCCTGAATTATATATGGGATAAAACACACCACTTCCGGTGAGTCCAGCAGCACTGTAATTCAGGTTTGTTATACTATTTCCATCGATGCTGACATTAGCTGCACTGGAGCTGCTGTAAATGCCATAAAATACACCTGAGGTGGCTGAAAGATACTCTCCCGTAAGCACATTATTGTTAATGTTTACGGTATTGCCTGCTGCCGTGGAACCTATCGCGTTTTCAATCATGGCAACCTGTGAAGTTGTCCCTCCGCCTTTTATGGTGAGCGTATTATAATTTATGTTGGCATTGGCACTTATACCGGCTTGGGCATATATTCCTCTTAAAGTTGATGGATGGTTCACCCCAGAGCCATCATTGTTATTAATCGTATTGTAGGATATATTAACCCCCCACTGATAATTTGCCCTTATTCCGGCAGCAGGGTTAGTTGCACCGGTTGCACCGCCATAATTCAGAATAGTGTTTCCGGTTGATATTGAAGTACCTCCGACATCATTACCTGTATCGCCCAGCGTAAATGGCGAAGCAGCAGCATAACCATTTAAGACAATTCCATAGCTACAATTCTGGAGAATATTGCCGAAGAACATATTATACGAGTTGGATCCTTCAGCAACCGTTGGTGTCAATGCCGTGGTTTGAGCTGAAACGGTCGCGTTTACAACATTAATTGCTTTTGACCCTTCTACAGATGGTCCGCTGCCTGATGCATTATTTACCCGGCTTAAATTTACCACGCAATTTTTAATCGTGTTATACTGGCAACCATTATCAACGGCAGCTTTAAACAGTGCATAACCATATTCCATGGTAGCAGGATTGGTTGAATTCGGATCATAAAGATCTATTCCATTGATGGTGACATAGTCGGACCCTGCTAAGTTCCAGATACCATCCTGTACTGCCGAGCTTGGCGTGTTCGTTCCCGTGTTTGCCGTAATCAATGGATTTGCCCCTGCACCGATTTTTTGAAAAATAATAGGATTGGCTGCAGTCCCGGTCGCGGTTAGTGAAATGACAGCGGTTATTGTTTCTGTATGTCCGGAAGTCACGTTAAAAGTAACCCCACCGGCGCCAACGCCCTGGGCATTCAGGTCTGTAACTGCAGCGGCAATCGTTGCATAATCACCGGGAATGGTTTTTGTCCCGGTTAACTGCCCGAATGTCATTTGCACAACAATCAGGGCGAAACATAATAGTAACAGTTTTTTCATGATTGAAAGATTATAGGTTTATAATTTATGGAAGAAATGTGAAAAAAGAAGTGAAATCAGCAGGACAGCGGTTTAAGCATAATTAACCTCTTGTTTCTAAATGAATTCGACTTTTTCAGTGATAAAGATAATTCTTTTTTAAAAGAATAAAAAAAACAAGGAAAATTTTTATTTTTACACCTATTCTAACTATACTCTCAAAATTTAAAGACCTTGAAAAGGATTCTTTTACTATTCATTATTCTAATACCAGCTCTATCAATCATTGCACAGAAAGAGGCTAACTTCTGGTATTTCGGACACTACGCCGGCATGAATTTCGCCTTGGGCATCCCGATAGCTTTGACAAACGGTGCTCTCTACACCGGTGAAGGATGTTCCTCTATTTCAACTTCCACCGGAAACCTGCAGTTTTACACCGACGGCCGGTTTGTATATAACAAGAATCACAGTCAAATGCCACATGGAAGCGGCCTACTGGGCCATTCATCCAGCACCCAGTCCGGGATCATCGTTCCCAAGCCCGCCAGTACCAATCAGTATTATATTTTTACCGTCGATGCCTATGATAATAACCTGGCCAATGGTTTGTGCTATTCCCGTGTTGATATGACGCTCGATGGCGGCCTCGGGGATGTGGTCACCTCGGAAAAAAATATTTCCCTGATCCCTTTAACCTGTGAAAAAGTGACTGCCGTGGGGCATAGCAATGGCATCTCAATATGGGTTATTACTCACCAATGGGGCACCGATGCATTCTATGCTTATGAGATAACTACTGCAGGAGTGAACCTTACACCCGTTATCAGCCATACCGGACCTCCACTTATCGGGGATATGCAGGCTTCCAAGGGTTACATTAAAGTATCCCCGGATGGGTCAAAAATCGCCATGGCCAATAACACCGCATTTATGGTCGGGATTTTCAGCTTCAACCATGCCAACGGAACCGTAACCCACCTGGTGACAGACTATAACTTTGTAAACCCTGGAGGAAATGACCCGGGCGGGCCCTATGGCGTTGAGTTTTCAGCAAACAGCCATTTGCTTTACATCGGCGAATGGAAGGCAAACCGCAAGATTTACCAGTATGACCTTACCTCAGGTGACCCCACGACAATTCTGAATTCCAGGGTCATAGTGGCTTCGGTCGGCCAGAGCTCCCAGCCTATTGGCGCATTGCAACTCGGGCCAGACAACCGTTTATATATCGCTAGATATGAAAATCCTTATATTTCACGGATCAATTCGCCTAATGTCATTGGCACGGGTTGTGGTTTCGTTGAAAATGCCCTTAACCTTGCGGGAAGGGAATCAACCTACGGCCTGCCACCTTTTATCCAGTCTTTCTTTTATCTTACCGCTGATTTTTACTGGGATACACCCCTCTGTGACGGCACGCCCATCCAATTCTATACCAGCGCCTCCGATAATCCCGATTCGGTTAAATGGAACTTCGGCGACCCCGACTCGGGTCCTGAAAATACATCCACACTGATAAACCCAACCCATTTGTATACGTCAACGGGTAACTTTTGGGTCACTCTCGTCGTTTACCTCTATGGGGTTGCTAAAAATGTCTTTCACATTATAGTTGTGCATGAACAGCCAGAAGTGTTTATCGGGAATGATACGACGATGTGCGCCTCGGTACCGTTCATTCTGGATGCCGATACCGGGTTTGTCCACTATTTATGGCAGAATGGCGATTCAACCCAGACCACAGTGGCTGAAACATCGGGCCTTTACTGGTGCCAGGTGACCGGTGAAGGAGGCTGTACTGATACCGACTCCATAAACCTTATCGTTAACCCGGCATATGATATCATTATGGATACTGCCATCTGCCAGGGTGAATCTTTCTTTGCCGGAGGTGGCTGGCAAACCCAGACAGGAACTTATTATGATTATTATCTTACGGCCCATGATTGTGACAGTATCCTCACAACCAATCTTATGGTTAACGATACTTTCCAGCTAGTGCTTGATATGTCAATTTGCGAAGGGGATTCCATCTTTGCCGGTGGAGACTGGCAAACGGAAACGGGCATCTATTATGATCATTACCAAACCGTTAATGGCTGTGACAGCACCTGGGTAACGAACCTCACCGTTGCTAACAATATGTCCATTTATGAAAACATGACCATCTGCGAAGGCGACAGCGCCTTTCTCCAGGGAGGCTGGCAAATCCAGGCCGGCACTTACCGGGATACAGTTTCCTCCGGAACCGGTTGCGACAGTATCTTTATCACCCAGTTATCCCTTGCAGACACATTCTATATCATGAGCACCGCCAGTATCTGCCAGGGAGATTCAATTTATATTGGCGGAGCCTGGCGAAAGGTGGCAGGGAATTATTTCGATTATAAACAGACCCAACTGGGGTGCGACAGCACTATCCGGACCCAGCTGAGCATCATTGCTCCGGTTTACGGCGCTGACCAGGCTTCCATATGCCAGGGGGACTCCATCCTTATAGGCGGGATCTGGCGAAAATTAGCCGGTACTTATGATAAATACCTTCAATCCTCATTGGGCTGCGATAGCATAGTGGCGGTGGATCTGACCGTCATCGCGCCGGTTTATGGCAACGACTCAATTACCATTTGCCAGGGGGATTCCATCTTCCTGGGAGGTGCTTACCGGAAAACGGCCGGGAACTATACTGAAATCCTGACTGCGCCTTCGACAGGCTGCGACAGCATCCTTACAACGCAACTTACCGTCAATCAGGTTTATTTATCCGAGCTGGATACGTCCATCTGTGAAGGCGGTCAGATTTACCTGGGCGGCGGTTACCAGAACCAGGAAGGTACTTATGAGGATTATTTCGTTACGGTCAATGGATGCGACAGCATTATCCGTACCTATCTTTCACTGGTATTTCTGCCAAAAGTGTTCCTGGGAAATGATACCATCCTGCAAATCGGCTCGGAACTCTGGCTTTATGCTTTTTATCCCGGTGCATCCTATTTGTGGCAGGACGGTTCTTATGACTCCATCTTAAGTGTCACGGAAACAGGGAACTACCATGTGGTGGTTACTACACAATGTGGGTTTGATACCGATTCCATCCATGTCCTGTTCGGTAATTATTACTGTGATCCCTTCGTTCCGAATGCCTTCACTCCCAATGGCGATGGGCAGAATGACATCTTCCTGCCTGTTTTCAGCTGTGAAATCCTTGAATACCAATTATTAATCTATGACCGTTGGGGCACATTGCTGTTTAAAACTAATGAACAGGGCCAGGGATGGGATGGAAGAATTAATGGTGAACTGGCCCCCGGCGAAGTCTACGTATGGTTGATTGTATTCCGGTCTGGCCTGTATGACAGGATTGTCCAGAGAACCGCAAAGGGGAATGTTGTGGTGATCAGGTGAGATGAAGATTCAGTTTACATGATATTTAAAAAAAACCTGTTGTGGATATTTCTTGGCATCTGGCTGGCAATCAATTTGCTCCAGGCTTATTTCACCGGTTTGTTTAATGATGAAGCCTACTATTTTTTTTATTCCCTTGACCTTTCCTGGGGCTATTATGATCATCCTCCGCTTATTGCCATTTTCATCAAGCTGGGATACTTAATCTTCAATAATGAACTGGGAGTGAGAATTCTGATTGTTTTATTATCCCTCTGCACTATTCTGATCATTTATAAATTATCAGAAGTTAAAAATGATTTGCTTTTCGGGGTGCTTATCTTCTCTTTCATGATTTTTCAAATCACCGGTTTTCTTGCCCTTCCCGATTCGCTGCTTCTATTCTTCACTGCACTCTTTTTTCTGGTTTACAAAAGCTATACTGAAGAAAGCAATATGCTGAATGCATTGCTGTTGGGTGTGGTGATGGCCGGGATGCTTTATAGCAAATATTTAGGGATAATGATCATCTTCTTTACGGTGATGTCGAATTACCGTCTGTTGTTTAAAAGATCATTCTGGTTAGCTGTCGTGGTTACAACCGTTTTATTTATTCCCCACCTGATCTGGCAGTACCGGCATGATTTCCCTTCTTTCTATTACCATCTTCTCGAAAGAAGCCACGATGAAGTATTTCGATGGAGTAACTTCGGTGACTACATCATCGGTCAGTTTGGCATGACCAATCCAATATTGTTCATCCCCATCCTGTATTTCATTATAAGGTTTAAACCTTTAAATCTCTTTGACAGGTCCCTTAAATTCACAGCGCTCGGCAGCCTGCTGTTGCCATTCCTGTTAATGCTCAAAGGCAGGGTGGAAGCCAACTGGACCATGGCCGGCCTGATCCCGGTTTTCCTGATTGCTTTCAGGATTTTCGCCAGCCGGCCTAAATTACACCGCTATCTTTATTATACCGGCGGTATTTCACTGGTTCTCATCCTTCTGATCAGGATATTACTGGTCCATAACTTCCTTCCGGAAAAATACCATAAGCAGATTAAAGCATTAAGCACCGGATGGGAGGCATTTTCCGAAGAAGTCAGTGCACTGGCAGAAAACCGGTCCGTGGTATTCATCGGATCATACCAGAATCCCTCCCAATACATGTTCTACACGGGGAAAGATGCATTTTCCTTTAATAATGCGCTATACCGGAATAACCAGTTTGACCTGGAAGGTATTGAGGAGCAACTACAAGGCAGGGAAGTATTGATTTTCATTCCCAAACGTAATTTAAACCGGGATGAAATGGATGATTATAACATACAACTTACCGACAGTCTGGCGCTTCCCACCGGATCAACCCAGTATTATCACATTGAAAATAATTTTCGCTCCTACAATTTCCTGCAGACGGATATTCTGCTTAATAATCATGATGTAAAGGCAGGCACAGAAGTTACGATCCCGGTAATTCTCAGGAATCCCGGTGACCGGCCGGTATATTTTAATGAAGCAGAACCCGGCAGGGTTTTTCTGACATTTGTACTTCTGCAGAATGGAAAACCGGTGATTTATGAGAAGTTTGAAGATATCTCTCATTTAGTATTAAAGGATGAATATAAAACATCCTTCAGGATGAAAGTTCCTGATAAACCGGGAGTATATTATCTCAAGATCTCGATAAAAAGCAGATGGCTTCCTCCCGGGATCAATAGCAGGCTTTTTAAGATCAGGGTGAAGTAAAAAGCCAGAATAAAAGCATTGTCGTAATAATAATCAAAAAAATAATTTTGATATATGAGCATAATTGTCAAATAAGTATTATCTTTGTGGCCACTTTATAAAATTCAGTTGTGCACCTCTTAGTCTTACATTATCCCCATTTATTAAATACTACCACTTTTTTTTATTAATCATTTTTATTTTTTTTCCACATGAACATTTTTGTAGCAAAACTCAGTGCATCCACTACGAGTGAAGATTTGAGAACTTTATTTGCAGAATACGGCGAAGTCGTTTCCGCGAATGTTATTTTCGACAAGATGACCGGAAGGTCAAAAAGGTTTGGTTTCGTTGAAATGAAGAACGATGAAGAGGCTAACAAAGCCATCAACGAACTGAATGAATGCGAATACGACAACAGCCAGATCGTAGTGAAAAAAGCCCGGCCTGCAACTGAAGGCCCGAGGCCTCCAAGACGCGAATTCAGAAGGTATTAATAACCATTCCTGAAAAATCCTGCCGGGATGAAATCATCCCCGTAGGGAAGCGATTTCGGCAACTGCCTGAATAGCTTTTTCGATGTGATCATCCGTGTTAAACGGGCCAATGCTCAGTCGCACGGTGCCATGGATCTTATCAGTGCCTAAGCCCTGATGAACCATGGGAGCACATTGCAAGCCGGTCCGGCAGGCTATGCTGTAGTCAACATCCAGCATAGTACCTATGTCACCTGATTCAAAACCGTCAACGTTAAAACTCAGGACAGAATTTTGATTTACAGGGTCTTCCGCACAATAAGTCGTAACCCGACTGATCTGCTGAAGGCCTTTTCTTAATTTATCCCATAAGGCGATTTCCCTGGTATGCAGGTTTTCTATACCTTGCCCAATCACCCACCTGACGCCGGCATTAAGCCCGGCTACACCCAGGATGTTCAATGTTCCACACTCCAGGCGGTAAGGGTACTCTTCCAGGTGTGTTTTCTGGGCAGAACGGACCCCTGTGCCACCATAACGCGTCAACCTCACCGGGACATTTTCCATCACATAAGATCCGCCAATACCGGTTGGCCCCATCAGGCATTTATGACCGGTGAAAACCACCACATCAATTCCCATAGCTTTTATATCGACAGGGATCACGCCGGCACTCTGGCTTGCATCGACAATTAAATAAACCCCCATTTCCTTACAGATCTTTCCGATCTCTGCAACAGGCTGAATGGTTCCGATCACGTTGGAACTGTGATTGACCACCACCATCCTGGTGTTTTTGCGGATAACCTTCCGGAAATCATCAGGGTGCACATAGCCTTTGTTATCGAATGGCACATGAGTAAGTTCGATGATCCCTTCCATCATCAGGTGGTGAAGCGGACGGAGCACAGAATTATGTTCCAGCGTGGTCGTGACCACGTGATCGCCTTTTTCAGCAAGGCCCTGCAGGATTATATTCAGGGAGTCGCTTGCGTTATAACTGAAAGTTAAACGGTTTGGATCGTCTCCATTAAATAGGTCCGTAAGCAGTTTCCGGGTATCTTGCACGACTTCTTCGGTTTCAATGGCGGCATCAAAGCCGGAGCGGCCGGGATTCACGCCATTTTTCCGGTAAAAGCTGTCCATGAACTTGTAGACCACTTCAGGTTTAGGGAAGGATGTGGCTGAATTGTCAAGATAGATCATCGCCTGAATAGTTTGTTTTGGTTAGCTGGATATTTATTAAAATCTAATAGTAAGTTATTGACTAACAGGGTTTTCTAAAACAAGTGCCTCGGCAACTATTTCAGCAACGGTCATGATTTTGACGCCAAGCTTATAGGCTGCATTCGTCTGAATAAGCTGGTCGACGCAATTATGGCAGGGTGTACATACGATGTCAGCCGCTGTATTTCTGATCTGTTCGGCTTTCAAACCGGCGATTTTCATCCGCCGTTCGTTGTATTCACTCATGGCAAGTTGTCCTCCTCCACCGCCGCAGCAAAGGTTGTCGGCACCATGGGGCGTCATTTCCACAAAATCACTGACCGCATGCCGCAGAATGTAGCGTTGTTCTTCAATTACCCCGCCGGTTCTCACCAGGTTGCAGGGATCATGAAGCGTGACTTTACCTTTTATCTTTGTGGGATCGACCTTGATCCGCCCTTCCCTGATATATTCTGCAATCAATTCACCGCAGGTCAGAACCTCAAAAGGGAAAGTCTTTTTAAGATAATTCGGCGCTTCCCATCGGAAAACCCTGTAACCATGGCCACACTCAGCCATGACACACCGGCTGGCTTTCATGTGGTCAACTTCATCGTACATCCTCTGCGCTAATATCCCGGCTTCATCCATATTACCGGAAAAATACGCATAATTGGTCACATCATACATCCGGGAGGAAAGGGTCCAGCTTTCACCGGCGGCATAGAATATTTTTGCCATTGCCGATATGGATAGCGGAAAAAACTTGGGTTCCCTCGGGTTCAACGTGTACATGATTTTTTTACCGGGTCCATCAATTGGAATGGAGGCCTGCACATCATTCACCTCAAGGCGCAAATCTTCTTCAAGCCATTTTATCGTATCCATTAATTCTTCTTTTGGGATAGACATATTGTTTCCGCTCCGGATAGCAGAATCAACGGTTGATTGCAAAGTTTCGGGCACGTAACCCATGTTGGCCAGCATGGCACGCCCGGTCCGAACCAGGTAACCGATATCAACGCCGATAGAACAATGTACCGTACACCGGTCGCACATGGTGCAGGCGCCATACAACAGGTCTACCATTTCCCGGATAGTTTCATCATCGAGATCCCTTGCCCCGGTAAGCCAGGGAACGGTTTTGCCGGTCAGGGTATGGTAACGCCGGTAAATGGAAGATACAAGGTCGACTTTTTTAGCCGGAATATAGCGGGAATCCTGGTAAATATTGTAATAGATGCAACTTTCGGCACAAAGCCCGCAGTGGACACAACTGTTGAGATGAGTCAGCAGCTTGCTGCTGCTGTCTGATTCAAAGACTTCCAGTCCTTTTTTCTTTTGATCTTCGGTTAATTCTCCCATAGAAGTCAATTTTTCACATTACCTGGTGGCCAGACGCCACGCCATCCGAAGAAGATGCCAAGGTGATAACGGGCAGCGAAAAAATAAACTGTATGCCTGAGTTTGCCAATGGGGATGTAAAGCATCAGGATTGTAAAGATAAGATAATAGGATGGTAAGACGATAGGAAGATGATAAGACGGTAAGACTGTAAGAACAAGTAGGACGGCGATTGTAGTAAACTGAAATATGGTGACCAGGAAGTTTGAAATAAAATCATCCGGGTTCGACAATGCCCTTAGCTCTTTTCTGATAACCCTTTTAAACAGGATAGCGGTGCCGCTCAGAGCCGAGATGCATAAAAACGCCATGATAACATTGGCAATCCATCCTTCCGGAACCAGGCCGGATATAAAAAAGAAAAACAGCAGCAGGGAAAGAAATGTGCCCATATGATAGAACAATCCGGCGGTATAAGTAGGGAGATGAAGAAAGGCTGATTCTTTCCTTGCAGGGCTCATGGCGCCGGTAAAAGCATAGCGAACTGCTTTCCCGGTTTTACCTGCCGGACGGGAATAATCAACCGGTTTCCCCAGGCGCAGCAGCCTGATAAAATGCACCAGGCAGGCAGTCAGGCAAATCCCAAGTGCGGCCAGTGCCATCCATTGATACCATTGCAGGGCCATCATTGCAGGTTAAACGCAGCCATCAGGTTTTGGGAGACCGGCAACCCGGCAGGCACCCCGGGCAGGGCCTAATGGGAATAACTCGTAAACTTCCCTGAGCCGAAGACCTGTTTCCTGGCAAATAGTCCGGATCATGGGCGCCATGCCTTTTTCTTCATAATTACGGCGGATGATATTCACAATAGCCCAATGATTGTCAGTCATTTCTGTAATCCCGTCGTACCTGGCAATCAAAATAGCTACCTCGCGATTCCATGTCTCCGGATGTGCCAGGAAACCATCACCATCTACCTCAAATAATCTTCCTTCAATTTCCATTGTCGGCATAACTATATAAGTTTTGAGTTTTGAGTTTTAAGTTTTGAGTTAGGTAGCTTTCTTATAAATTCAAGATTATTTTTGTTTTTCCTCATCTTCGTACCGATCCGCTACCTCGTCTTCGGTAATATCAGAATCCGGTAAAACAAAATCCGGGCAGATCCAGAGTGCTTTCCTGGTAATGTATCGTTTACATTTTTTCCAGGTTTCTTCCTCAAGACACCAGGAAGAAATATATTGCTCTTTCTTCTCGCTATCCGGCACTACAACATCAGTTTGGACGAGCCGGCAACCTCCGTAATTTGGGCATATCTTGCTCATGATCTAATTAAAAGCAAGGCCGAAATTACTAAAAAACAATCAATATGTGACATTGTTTCTATCTTTACCCGCCATTCAGGCACCTTGCAATGATAACGAATTCTTTTCAGAATGAGAAAATTGCTGTTCGCATTTTTGAAGATCCTGAAAAAAACCAGGCAGTTCAGGCTAAAGCTGACCGGCAAGACCGAGAATGATATCCATGTTCAGCGCATCGTTTCAGGTAAAGCATGGGATGAATTTTGCGACCAGTTGAAACTGGCCGGCGCCAGTCTGGAATTCCCGTGCACCCCCCGGGATTCGTTCCAGCAGGCAGAAGGCGTGCGTTACCTTACCCGTCTGACCCGCGCAGGCCTGGAAGCTTTCGTGGAATACAACGACCCGGCCTTCCCTGTCCTCCGGCGTATAGTCCATGAAACGGTTAAAATGGGCGCGGATAATCCGGATAATATCTACCTCAACGCCCAGATCAGCGGTCAGTATGAATACCGGCTCACAGGCAAGCGCAATACGATCGATTACATCGGGTTCTTTACCCGGAACGGCAATTACGGCTCCACCGGCGGCCTTGCCCCATGCGGAAAACTTGAAAACAACCAGCTTTCCTGTGAACCTGACGGCAGTTTTGAGATCATCCTTAGCAAAACCCCCAAAGGGAAGAATTGGTTAAAGATCGAAGATGAAACCTCGTTGGTCATGGTCAGGCAGACTTTCCTGGACAGGGCATCAGAAATCCCGGCAGAAGTGTCGATCTCTAACCTCGACGGGCGAAAAGCACCGGATCCTGTCACACCGGCACAGATCGATGAAGGGTTGAAAACAGCCTCCATGTTCGTTGCGGGGGCATCGCTTCTCTTTGCCCGCTGGGCCAAAGGATTTCAGCAGCATACCAACAGGCTTCCACAGTTTGACCCGGCAATCTCAAACGCAGCCGGCGGTGATGAAAGCATTATCTATTATCATAGCCACTGGAAACTGGCACCAGGGGAAGCCCTGATTATAGAAGTTGATCCCCCAGATTGTGAAACCTGGAATTTTCAACTGAACAATTACTGGATGGAATCGCTTGATTACCGGTATTTCAATATTTGTATCAACAAAGCCAGTGCCTGTTATGAAAAGGATGGCACCCTGAGGGTGATCGTATCGCATACCGATCCGGGGCATCTCAACTGGATAGAAACCTGCGGGCATACTGAAGGTACGATGTGCTGGCGCTGGTACCGGTTAAAAGCTAGTGCCGAGCCGGTTGAACCCTCCTGCAGGGTTGTAAAACTTAACGATCTAAAAAGTGAAAAACGATAAAATCATCAAATCTTCTCACTATGGCCACCGGCCATGGTGGTTCAAGGCAGTGAACCGGGTTTGGAAATCTACCTATCTGCTGGGGACTCAGTCGGACCTGGGTAAAGACAGCCTGATCCACGCAGCAAGGAAAGTCACGGGCCTGCATAATTTCGGCAAAGATTTCTTTGATGAACCGCTCGACAGGTTGCTTTTTTCGATCCGGGAAGAAGCGGGACTCCATCCCATCGGTAACTTTATCACCCGCCAACGGATGATCAACCTGTTGTGTGTCCGGCTGCGGGCTGAGGAATTATTCCGCCGTTATCCGGCCATCCTGGAACAGCCGTTGCTGCCTGCCTGGGTGATCCTGGGACTGCAACGGACCGGTACCACCAAACTCCACCGGCTCCTGGCGGCTGATGAGAACCACCGCGTCCTGCTTAGCTGGGAAGCGATCAACCCGGTGCCCCTGGGTGACCATGATGGGAAACCGGATAAGAGAATTGCTATTGCCCGCACCTCCGAAAATGCCCTCCGCCTCATGGCGCCTGGCTTTTTCGCGATCCACCCGGTGGAACACCACGCCCCTGAAGAGGATATTCTTCTGCTGGATGCCACTTTCCTCAGCACGACCCCTGAAGCCACTATGAATGTCCCTTCCTATGCCGCCTGGCTTGAGCAAACGGATCAAAGCCCTGCTTATGCTTATATGGTCAAGCTGCTGAAACTCTTGCAGTGGCAAAGGCCCGGGCAAAGATGGATCCTCAAATCCCCTCACCACCTTGAGTTCATCGACCTGATCGACCGCCATTTCGATGAGGTTCATTTCCTGTGGACCCATCGTGAAGTGACGGAGTGTATCCCCTCTTTTATCAGCATGGCGGCCCATTCCAGGGTGATCTTCAGTGATCAGGCCGATGGAAACGCCATTGCCCGGCATTGGATCCGTAAAACAGGCTATATGCTTCAGAAAGGACTGGATTACCGCAATACTAACCAACACAAGCATCAATTTACCGACATCTTTTACAATGATTTAAAAGATACCTCCGCTAAGGTCCTTACCAGGATTTATCAGCTTGACGGGGGAATGACGCCGGAATTGCTATCGCGCTTTGAAAAGGCGGAACGTGAAAACCCAATGAGAAAATACGGGATCCATGATTACCAGTTGCAGGATTTTGGGGTCGATTTAAGCGATATCGAAAATCAAACAAAACCTTACCGGGAATTTATTGCCTCCATTCAAAAAGTAACGTATGACCCGGAATTATAAAAATCCTGCCAGTGCCACGCTGGAGGGAATAAGGGCCGTTTTTGCCAGGCAGGAAAAAGTAGGATCTTTGAAAGACACCGACCGGCTGGAAGGAAAAACCGTACTGATCGACGGGGCCAGTTCGGGATTGGGGTTTGCCGTTACGGTGCAACTGGCTGGAAGAGGCGCCAGGGTTATCATGGCCTGCCGGAGCGGGATACCGGGAAAAGGGGAAGAGGTGAAGAGGAGAACAGGGAATCAGAATATTGAGATGGTCCAGGTGGATTATTCAGATATAGCCTCCATTCAGAAGTTCATCGGGAAGGTTAAGGAAAAATATTCCCCGCTGGACATCGTGATCAGCAACGCAGCGATGGTTCCAAGCCAGAGCCGTAAGACACCGCAAGGGCTTGAGGAGATGTTCATGGTGAACTATCTTTCCAAATTTATGATGATAAACGGATTATTAGAAAAAGATTGTTTCAGGAAAGATGGGAAAGAAAACCCCAGGATCGTGTTTATTTCCTCTGAAAGTCACCGTTATCCGCCTGCCTTCGACTGGGGCTCTTTCGGGGTTTACAAATCCTACGGGATGAAAAAAACGGTGGAATATTACGGTTACTACAAATTACTCCTTACGACCTTTGCGTATGAGCTTTCCCGCAGGTTGCAGGCGGATGGCCGGCGGCCGGTTTCCGTTTTCTCCCTTTGCCCCGGGCCGGTGAATTCAGGAATCGCCAGGGAAGCGCCTGCTTTCATTCAACCACTGATGAAGCTGATCTTTGCCATGTTTTTCGCGTCCCCCGGGAAAGCCGCTGAACCGGTAGTTTACCTGGCGTCTTCCAATGATTTAGAAGGCAAACCTTTTGATTACCTTTTTAAAATGTCGCGGAAAGAAATTGATGAAAAGGCGTCGGACCCTGATAATGGGAAAAAACTATGGAAGATGTCGGATAAGCTGATTAATAATCTTTCTTCTTCTGACCTGTCAGGTACTGCGCACGCCGACAGGTCAATTAATACTAAAATCTGACGGTGTCAAAGACCCGTCAGCGTTATCATTACAATTCCAGCAATTTTACTTTCTCAGGGTTTATCTCTCCCAGCCCGTGCTCGTACGCACGCTTGCAAGTCAGGATATCGTCCGGGAAAAATCCGATCAGACTGGCTGAATATACATCCATGGCTACAGGATCTTTCCCGGCAAGGATCTTGCCGGGCCTGACCGTTTCCCCAGGACCGGCAGGGCCATTGTTCAGTGCACATTCGTTAGCATCCACTATGCAAAGATCAGGTTTGCGGATAAGGTTGAGGTCAGCGATACATTGTGCTAAATATTCATGTTGATCGTAAGTGTAATCGCCTTCAGGGGAATGCATATTCCGGTTGGTATCATGAGACGAAACGCCCATCATTCCCTTGAGGTTCCCTGAGTAGATAACTCCAGCATGATGTTTAGCAACAGGAACACTGATAAAAACATCTGTTTCTTTAAATTCCCTGTAGATTTTCGCTTTTTTAAGCGAGACCCCTTCCGGAATTTCCACTTCAATAAGGTCACTACCGTAACGAATACGCTGGATGACCGATTTAAGCTTTTCGAAAAGCAGGCCTCTTTCCCAATATGCCTGTGAAGCCGGCTTAAAGCAGACAATTTCCTTTGCTCCAGCCTGGAGGCATAGATTTGCCAGGCTTAATACCACATCCGGTTGTGTATAAAACCCGGGATTCTTCCAGGGGGAATTCACCAGTAATCCTACGGTCTGGCCTGAACGTACAAACTGGCCTATACCTCCCAGCGGCTCCAATAACCTGGACATGCTTTCTTCCGGATTAGCTCCTGAAATTGTCACAATATCAGGTATTTCACCACCTGAAGGTGATCTATAGTGCAGCGGCCGGTTCATTGAAAATCCTGATCCGGTAATTTGCCTGGGCAAAAGGACTGCCCCACCGGCCATTAAACCGGTCTTTAAAAAATCACGACGTTTTATCTTGCTCATTTGGTATTGATTAAAAATGGAATACGCATTAAAATTAAATACTTTTTTACTGAAAGTCAAATCATTATTAAAGATTTTTCAGTCACCAATATTTTGTTAAACCAATGTTAATTAATAAGCTATCAGCTAATTCATCTAGTATATTTGACCTCTTTTAATTAATAACCATCGAAAGATGGCCATGATGCTGTCATCGAAACAAACTTTACAAAATGGGCATTTCTGGATGAAGATGAGCTTTCAGAGATCATCCCTGAGCTCGGCGGTAAATAAATAATCGCCAAATATTCAGACCTGTCAGTGTTTTTATTTGACGACCGTAATCATTCCTTCATAGACTTTTTTAGCGTCCCTGAAGTTTTTCCCAAAAATCCGGAAAACATAAGTGTCAGGTGTAACGATATTACCGTTCATGTCTTTCCCGTCCCAGACACAATCAGGATTTGTGATCTGTGAGTCATAGACGAGTTGACCCCAGCGGCTGTAAATAATGATCCTGAAGACATCGATGACGTCGCCGGTAGTCCCGCCTACGGAAAAACAGTCGTTCAGGCCATCGTTGTTAGGAGAAAAAGCGTTGGGGACAAAAATTTCAATATCCTCCATAATTCCAACCTCGAGGGTATCGTGGTCCCAGCAGCCATGCTCGGTTTCAGTGTACATGATCACCATATAGTTGCCCGGGGCGCCGTAAGTATGCCTGGGGCTTCCTTCACCCGAGGCGGTGGCCCCGTCTCCGAAATTCCAGTCAATGATGCTCCAGGGAAGTGAACTCTCATCCGTGAACCTGATCGTCGGGTTATCAATCGTGGCGGCCTGCGGGTCGGCACTAAAGTCGGCTACAGGCACTTCGTAGACTTCAACTATACCAAATACTGTGAGCGTGTTCACGCAACCGGTGGCGTTGGTCACTGTCAGGGTCACATCGTACTGCCCCGGGTTTTCGTAGAGATGGGTCGGGTTCGCTTGCGTTTCTGTGCTTCCATCGCCGAATTCCCAGACATAGGATGGATTTTCAAGGTTTGATGATCCATTGTTGAATGATACTTCGACAGGCTGGCAGCCGGAGGAATTTGAGGCTGTAAATGCTGCCAGCGGATCAGGATGAACAGTAAACTGAAGGTAGAAAGTTTCTACGCAACCCGTTTCGGAGATAGTGACCTGGATATTTTTCGTACCCGGTGTGCTCCAGATCACATTTGGCTGCGTCGATGCACTGGTAGGTGGGACGCCGTCGGCCAGGATCCAGGCATAGGTGGCTCCCGGTAAAGGCGCGATAATAGGCTGAAAGTTAAGCTGGACAGGCTTATTAGTACAGGAAGATCCCGGATAGGCAATGATATTGCCGGCAATACGAGGCCTGACATTGACCAGGACGGTTGTAGAATCATAACAGCCATTATTATCCATGATCTTGCATTGGTAGGTAGTTGTCTCCTCCGGGGTTACCACCGGTGAGGCACTGTTTTGCTGGCCGGCCAGGGAAGCATCGGGTGGACTGGCTGTCCAGTAATAAGTAATAATACTGACCGGGCCGCTCGTAGCGCTCAGCTGAGCCGGGTAATCAATGCAAACGGATGATAAATCTGTAAAAGCCTGGACCTGGGAATAAGGATACACGTTAACCGTGAAATTCAATGTATCATAGCACCCATGAATATTAAAGGCGATGACCCTGACCTGGTGGACGCCTGCATCAGTGAGCGAAAGAGAGATCGTTTGTCCTAATGCCGAAAAGCTTAGCCCGCCGTCATCAAACCACTTCCACTCCCATCCGTCATAGGCATTAAGTTCCTTGAGACTAAAAGGCACATTAGGACAAACATTGAAATCATTGGCATTATTAAGCCTGACTGCACAGATCAACTGCGACACTTCAAAGGTAAAGCAGGTATCTGCCTGTTCACCGCAATCATTAATGATCGAAACGCAGATAGTATGAAAGCCGGCTGAAATCGGCGTATAATTGAGCACCTGTGTATTACCACCAAGAACGGGGCCTCCCAGACTGCCGTAATGCCACTGGTAAGACTGCGCCCCGCTGCATATAAGCTGGATCGTTTCACCCAGGCAGATAAGGGGCACGCCGGTTATTTCCACGACAGGGAAGAAAGTTGCATTGACCTGGTCCTGGTTAGTGTTCCCGCATTCATCCGTCACCACACATGTAAACACAATGGTATTCGGAGCATATTGGCCATAATCAGCCCAGGTTACGGTATAGATAGAATCGTAGCCAACGGGGTTTCCCTGGAAATACCAAATCGTTGTAAAATTCCTTCCCACATTGGTACTCTGTACTTTTATATCTGACTGCCCGTTCTGGCATAACTGGAAATCGGAACTGGCCTGCACCTCAAGCTGGCTGTAAATGATGACCGTATCTTTACCGGGCAGATAGCCGGGCTTCCCGGTGCACCGGTCGGTAATGGTACAATAAATATAATCGGGACTGTCGGAAATGGGCGTTGTAAACTGCTCCCCGGCGCCGAACTGGGGTACGGCGGGATGCGTCCATGCATAATAATATGGCGGGATCCCACCCTGAAGAATATCAGTAATAGTAACTGTCACATCATTGCCGCAGTAGTATATATTTGAAGGTATTGGTCCGTATGTTTTATGCGTATTGAGATAAGGATTATAATCCTTTACCTTAGCCTTGATAAGACCGGAATAGCCAGCATTACCTGTGCTCCAGCCTGTATCTGCCATTGGCACATCGCAGGGATCCATCTGGTATCGGATAGACCACTTTTCAATCCCGTTCGTCCCTTCATTGATATTGTCATCGATGGCTGAAATTAAGTACGTCACTTCCATCACTGAATCCGGGATCATTATCAGGGAGTCCTGCACCAATGGTGGTGTGAAGGTATATTCTAAAGATGAGGCGTTATCAATTCTCATGCGAATGAATAAAGTATCCTGCGGCAGTACGTTGGTTTTAACGGTAATGATCATATTTGAGCATCCGCCTTCCACCAGGCTGGTATCACCTGCAAAATCAGGATTATCGACTACACCTTCCACGGTCCATTCCAGGCCGTAACCGCTCATCAGGCTGAATGCCTTGAGAAATACCGCGGAATTTATTTGGTGAGAAAGGTTGTAACCCTGGATAACTATACCATTAGGGTAATCTGCTACTCCTATTTTAATCCAGTAAGGCCGGCATGGCTGAATATCTTCGGGAGATAGACTGAATGGACGAATATCATAGGGTACTGTCGCACCATCGAAGATGAAACTCTTTTCAGGATTATAATTAGGTACATAGTTACCGGAGTACGGAAATGTGTGGTTAAGGAATTTGACCGAAATGGGAATGTAAGGAGGTGAACCCAGCACTCCTCTTACAGAAGCGATATTATTAGGACTCATATTACTTGGAGTCTTTTTAACCAGGATAGCCATAAAATCGCTCGCTGCTGCGCCCGTAAGGTCTATATCGGCGACTGGTGGCGGTGGTGGAAAAAGTGGATTAGATTGCCATAAATATTCCTCGGAAGCAAAAACATACTTTAAGTGGATAGAATTATAATAAGGCTTGAACTTGAACGTGATGATGGAAGGATCAACGGCCGTATCGGGTTTCATATCTCCAACAATTATTCCAACCATATAATCCATATCATCGTCCTGCAGGTACTCTGTCGGCGGTATCCCAGGTCCCCCTGGAATATAATAAGTCCCAAGGCTATCATGCGCAGGAATAGCTTGTGCACCAGTTTTATTATATCCGTTGTCCACAATAGTAGTGGTCTTTACATATCCGTTAGAGATAATAAGACCATCAGAAAATCCTATATCTGCACCTTGCCTGAAAAGGCCCACTCCTTTGGAATTGCCAATATATTCGGGATTTGAGAGCTGTCCTCCGCCAAAAAATAGAGTATCTTTGATGTATTTTATGATGTCATCCATGAATGTTGAATCCGGAACCGAAGAGTTCACATCCATGTATCTATAAATATCCAAATCCTGGGTGAACTGGGGATAAACCATTGTTGGCAGCAAAACAATCATAACCGCTGTGATAAGCTTTCTGGTCATGCTTACCGGGTTATAACCTTGTGGATTTCTAAAGTTCATCTTATTAGTTGTTTTCAGAGTAATGAAACGAACCTGTAAAGTTAGGTAATCTTTCAGAAAAAGTGTTGATTATATTAGAATAAATATTTTGATACGATTTATTTGTTTCTAACCTGAAGGGGTCCGCCAAAGGAGGGCCCGTTTGTACTTTACTTAAACTCAACCAGGTAAACCGGCACCTGCCAGGCCGGGTCTATCTTCTTTACAAGTAAATAATCCTCATTTTTTATATGTTCCTTCTGGGCTAGAAATAAAGCACCCGGAATTTTTTCCATGCTCACCGTGATGATCTTTCCTCTTGCGGTCGAGAGATAATAGGTAAAGATTTCATTGTTGTAACGGTAGCGAAAATAAGGATCCGGCTTGTATTCCGGGTTCCAATAGACATAAAGCGGCTTCCCTGCTGTCTCCATAGCAAGTTCGGCAGCCAGTTTCTTGGTTGCCACAACCGGGTGGGTTTTTTCCCAGGAGGGAATGATAGAAAAGTTGAACGCAATTCGCATCACCAACACGGCTATTGCAAGCCATAACAAACGGTTCAACGCCTGCTTCCAGTAGAAATAGCTTATCAATGCAAGCGCCAGTAGCGTCAAAACGGATACCCAGGCTATATAGGGCAGGTCGAGGGTGAGTGGATGAAAGATAAAGACTATTCCTGCCAAACCGATAGCTGCTATAAATCCACCGGAAATATAATCGACCCAAAGATGAATCTTAAAACGGTTTTCAAAGGAATTGTAATAAAGGGCGATAAGGATCGTCATCATTAAAGGAACCAGCATCAGGATATAACGGGGATAAGCTTCGGGCGATGTCCAGTAAGGAATGATATTGAAAATAAACAAGAGGAAAAGGTACCAGAGGAAACTGTTCTTCCGGATGAATTTCAGGCTCCCTTTCCGGAAAAACAGGATAACCATGACCGACCAGGGAAGAAAATGGTAGATGTTTTCAAAAGGATAGGTTAACAGGTGGAGCAAAGCCTTCCAGATCCCAAACCTGACCACAGTCCGCCGGGTCACTTCACCGGTCAGTACCTCGAAAACCTGGTCTGGTTCTATGGCGTTACGTGCAAAGTACAACAGGTAATACCCCCCGACAATGAGCAATAACAGGGCAATCCCCAGGAAATGACGCCAGTTGAACAGGATCCTGAATTGTTTTCCCTGGATGAAAAGGACAAGCAGTGTGACAGCCACAAAAAACAGGCTGGGAATGCCTTTGAGCAGATACGAAACAGCCGTGATAGCATAAGCGGTAAGAAACAGGGCGAGGTATTTCTTCTTCCTGAAAAAATACCAGGATAGCATAAAGAAAATATAAGTCAGCCAGGAGAAGGTGACATCAATCAGCCCATGCAAGGATTCGTAAAAGATGATCCTCCCGTAAGTAATGAAAGCCAGGGCGTTGACCAGGGCAATGCGGTTGCCGAATTCCTTCCGGGTGAAAATAAAAATCGTGGCCGCGAAGAAAATAATTGAGAGGATCACGGGAAGACGGATCACGGTCTCGGACCAACTTCCTGTTACCTGGAAGAAAAAGGCAAGTATCCAGTTGAATAACGGGGGTTTCATGAGGTATAGCTCTCCGCCGATGGTCGGGGTAATGTAATCCCCGGTCTGGATCATTTCGAAAGCGACAATAGCACGGATGGCTTCATCCCTGATCAACTGGACAAGGTTGAGGTTGACCAGGTATGCCGGGAAAAAAAGCACGCCTGCCAGTATCAGGAAAAATATCAGGGTCCTATTTGATTGATTGTTAATCATTAATTTTGTTTGCCGACCTGTCAGGTGCTACACACGCTGACAGGTCACCCGATTATCAAACCTGACGGTGTCGAAGACCCGTCAGCGTTTGGACTGTAGGATCTGTCTTCCAAATTCCTTATACCATGAAACAAACATTTTAAGGCCATCTTCAATGCTGGTTTTAGGCTTAAACCCCGTGTACTTTTCAAGCAAATCCGTATTGGCAAAGGTAGAAAGCACATCTCCCGGTTGCATTGGTTTCATCAGTTTAACCGCCTTTTTACCTAAATACCCTTCGATGATTTCTATGAACCTCAGCAGGTTGACAGGTTCAGAATGACCAATATTGAAGAGCCGGTATGGTATTTCACCCTCCGGAATTATTTCAGTAACCCCGGTCAGTCCTTCAATAATATCGTCGATATAGGTAAAATCTCTTTCAAGGTTTCCATAGTTAAAAACTTCGATAGGCTTGCCTTCATCGATAGCCCGCGTAAATTTGAAATAAGCCATATCAGGCCTTCCCCACGGTCCGTAAACCGTGAAAAACCTCAGCCCGGTCACCGGCAGCGCGAAAGCCGAGCTGTAAGTATGGGCCATCAGTTCATTGGCTTTTTTTGTCGCTGCATACAGGCTGATCGGGTGGTCCACGAAATCACTTTCTTCAGAAGGCTGCTTCGGGTTATTACCATATACGCTGGAACTGCTGGCATAGACCAGATGGCTGACTTTCTGCCGGCGGCAGCCTTCGAGGATATTGATAAATGCTTCGATGTTGCTGTCGATGTAAACATAAGGATCGGCAAAACTATGCCTGGCCCCGGGCTGGGCCGCAAGATTGATCACAATGTCGAACTGGATACCTGAAAAAAGTTCAGCCGTTTTCTGCCGGTCCTTCAGGTCAAGTTTAATGAATGTGTACTCAGGAATGGTACGGCTTGTGACCGGCTTCATTTCTGCGATTTCTGTTTTATTGATACCACTTTCATTCAGCCTGGCAATCTTCAGCCTGGGGTCGTAATAATCATTCAGGTTATCGATCCCTGTCACAGCATATCCCTTAGCAGCCAGTTTTAAAACGGCATGGTACCCGATAAATCCTGCAGCGCCGGTGAGAAGAATGCTTTTCATGGATAGGTTTGCAAGGTTACTAAACTTTGGGCCTTACAGGACAAAAGTAAGGATTTTTAGTTTCAAACGCTGCCAGGTCTGCGACGCTGGCAGGTTTGAATGATAATTTCTATCAAACCTGACGGCGTCCGACGAAGGAGGACCCATCAGCGTTGGAACTTATTGTCTTGATATTAATTTTTGTTCTCAAAATCTCCTGAAGATTTTAATATTAACTTAGCGACAGATATTATTGGTAATATAATGATAATGAAAAAAATAAGTTTGATATTGTTTATTGTATTAGGTTTTTTAATCGTTTCCTGCGATAAAGAAGAAGAGGAAAGAAACAAAGACCTGAATTACAATCCGGTTATAAACCCGGTCAACTTCACCGATTGGATTAACAATGATTATTTCCCCTTAGTCCCGGGAACGATATACACCTATCATGCTGCTACGGCAGACGGTGAGGAAGCAACAGTCGTCAGCATACTTCATGAAACTAAAACTATTCTTGGTGTAACCTGCACCATTGTTAGGGATGTAGTTTCTTTAGATGGTGTGATGATTGAAGATACCTATGATTGGTATGCACAGGATACAGATGGTAATGTCTGGTATTTCGGAGAAGATGTAAGCAATTACGAAAATGGTGTTTTCCAGGACAAAGAAGGTTCATTTAAGGCTGGTGTCGACGGCGCTTTGCCCGGTATTGTGATGCTGGCCCATCCTGTAATGGAAATGCCTTACAGGCAGGAATATTATTTTAATGTGGCCGAGGACTGGGGAAAAGTTGTTGCTACCGGGTTAAATGTCACGACTCCTATGGGCAGTTTTATGAATTGCATCAAAACCGCCGACTGGAATGCGCTTGAACCTGATGCCCCGATTGAATATAAATATTATGCCCTCGGTATCGGCTTAATCAGGGAGGAAGTAGAAAATACCGGAGAAGTTTCCGAACTGATCTCGATTGGAATTGAATAGTATTTATTATAAAAAAAACACTACTGACCGACTAAATTAATACAAAAGAGGGTACTTCCAAACGGTTTCCCCTCGATGTTGTAGTTTTGTTTTGTGAACCAAAAACTGCAACATGGGTAAAGATACAGAAATAAAATTAGTCGGACAGCCGATTTTTAAACAAGTACTCGACTTGATTGAAAGAGTAAACATACCAAGATTGGTTAAAAAGAATAGCGCTGACCGCTATTATAAGACTTTTCAGGCCAAAACACAGCTTATTACCATGCTGTTTGGTATTTTAAGCCGATGTGACTCGATGAATGAGATATGTGAAGGATTAAGGGCTATGGGCGGAAAACTAAATCACTTGGGTCTAAAGAAAGCTCCTGCCAAGAGTACAGCCTGCGATGGTTTGCGAAACAGACCGAGTAAATTCTTTGAGGATGTGTACTTCAGTTTGGTAGACAGGTATAAGAGTTTTTTGTCGGACAGCCGAACTTTTGGGCTCACGTTTAAAGAGGTACTGCTGATTGATTCTACCACAATCCGGCTGTTTAGCAATATCCTCAAAGGTGTCGGCCGCAACCCAAAGAATGACGGGAAAAAGAAAGGCGGGCTCAAAGTCCATATGCTTATAGATGCTGTTCAATCTGTTGGGCGGTTTGTCAAGATTACTGCTGCCAAAGTTCACGACAAAAATTTTCTGAAAGAACTTCAGTTGATCTCCCATAGCATGGTTGTATTTGACCGTGCGTACAATTATTACGTGCAATTTGCACTCTGGACTGAACAAAAGGTCTATTTTGTTACCCGGATGAAGAAGAACGCCGACTACAAGGTCGTGGAAACATTACGCACACACGAAAGGGTAGACGGCAAAGCCATGGTATTAAAGGAAGAGATTATCGAACTTGAATATCATCCTGAAGATGGCCGTGGCAAGAAAATCACGAAACAGAAAAAAGACCCTTCGCCTGAGGAAGGTCTGTTATCAGGACGCAAAGAACCGGTATTACGAGTTTCTTTGCAATAACATGGAAATTACAGCCGAAGAAATAGCCTTTCTCTACAAAAAACGCTGGGGTATTGAGTTATTATTTAAAAAAATGAAACAGAACTTTCAGCTTCATTATTTTTACGGCGAGAATGTCAACGCTATTCTCACTCAGGTATGGTGTACGCTGATAGCCCAGCTTCTGTTAACAGTCATACAGAAGATGGCGATGACAAAGAAAGCATTCTCTGTGGTAGCATCGCTGGTTCGCATCCATCTGATCAGTTTACTCGATGTTTTTGAACTGCTTCGCAGCACAAGACGTAATTATCTGGTCAAAGATCATCCGCCAAACAGGATTGTACAGATGGAACTTGACTTGAAAAAAGGGGAGGTCGCTTTTTGAGAAAGCAGATAATTAATATAGAACTCTTGATTGTCTGGTTGTTACATAGATAATAATCGAAAATCAGATTTTAGTCGGACAATAGTGTAAAAAAAATCAAAAACTATGAAAAATTTACTTTTATCACTATGCATGGTGGCACTAAGCCTGATGGCTTTCGCACAGGTCACGCCTCCAAAACAGGTAACCGACGCATTTGCAGGGAAATTTGCAGATGCACAAAAGGTAGAGTGGGAACAGGAAATTGCCACTGAATGGGAAGCTGATTTCATGCTCGCAGGCGTTGAAAAAACAGCATGTTTCTCTGCCAAAGGAGAATGGATGGAAACCGAGACTGCCATGTGCAGGAAAGAATTGCCGGCCGAAGTTTTCAAGACCCTTGCCATTGTTTTCGACGGATTCGAGATGGAAGAGCTCGAAAGCATTGAGAAACCTGGTTTTACCGGGTATGAGATCGCTCTTGAAAAAGGTGGTACCAATGTAGAGATCCAGGCTGCACCAGATGGTACTTTTACACTTTTATCTATTATGGTTAAGGAAGATCATCAAGGGAAATGCTGCAAAGCTGATGATGAAGGGGATGATATAAAGTGTGCCGGTAAGGATAAGGATGATGACGAGGAAGACGAAGATTGATTATGCATAGCATTTCATCATTTCCTTTATATTAAAACGCTGCCAGTCCGCCTTTGGCGGAGCTGGCAGGTCGTCTCGTTTCAAACGCTGCCAGGTCTGCGACACTGGCAGGTCGTCTCGTTTCAAACGCTGCCAGGTCTGACGACGCTGGCAGGTCGTCTCGTTTCAAACGCTGCCAGGTCTGACGACGCTGGCAGGTTTGAACAATGTATTCCCCTTAAACCTGACGGCGTCCGACGCAGGAGGACCTGTCAGCGTTTGAAACTAAAACTCTAAATATTTTTCGATATTTTCTATTTTCACCTTTTTCTCGTGCAAAGTCTTAAAATTTCCGATATTATCAAACCATCCGATGACTTCTTCGCGGTTAAGACTGGTTGGTTTTACCGATATGCAAGTCAGATATGATGACCAGCCATATTCCATCGAATGTTCGCAAAAACCATGGTGTACCGGATTCTGGTGAATATAAACCACCAACGATCGAAAGTATTTTCTGTTATAAATTATCTTCCTTTTGAATTGTCGTTCAAACAAGCTTCCATGGCGGTTATATTTTTTGTTATAATACTTTGCGTAAGCGTTAAATAGATGGGAGAAATGCTGGTGTGGCTTTGGAATTAAATTACTTTCAAACGCTGTCAGGTCCTCCTTCGTCGGACGTTGACAGGTTTTATCACCTTCAAACCTGACAGCGTCGCCAGCGTTTGAAAAACCATTTGAAACGGTCAATTCAACAGTTTCCCATTTAATCTCATTAAATCGCTCCTTGTCATAAGATCCATCGTCATTAGAGTATTTATATGCCATGTTTTGTTTGATCTTCACCATCAGATGAAAATGATTCTTCATTAAAACCCATGCATAAGTATCTGCGACCGGGCAAATATATTTCTCATAAAGTCGCATGAATCTCTCGTAATCCTCTGTTATATTAAACAGGTTTTCCCCGTTTATTCCACAATTATAGATGTGGTAAAATTTACCCGGTATCAACTGTTCGGTTTTTTGCATAAAACCTCCTTTATTTTTTTAACCTTGAAGGTCGCTTCGTTTCAAACGCTGGCAGGTTTGAAAAAAAAATTCCTTTTAAACCTGACGGCGTCCGACGAAGGAGGACCTGTTAGCGTTTGAAACTGATGTTAAAATATACAGTGAAGATAAGTATCTTTGCACCTTCATACCACTAATAAATAACCCATGCCAAAACTTTCCCTGGTCATATCGGTCTATAACGAAGAAAGGAATGTTGTTCCCCTGGCGGAAAAGATCGCTGATTCGCTGAAAGGAATGGATTATGAGGTGATTTATGTTGATGATGGCTCGATAGACCGGACGGTGCAAAACATCCTGACGATAAAAGATCCCCATGTTATGCTGATCCGGTTCAAGAAGAATTACGGCCAGAGCAGTGCCCTGGCGGCGGGGATCGATTTTGCCTCGGGAGATTATATCATCACCCTCGACGGTGATATGCAGAATGATCCGGCCGATATTCCCATGATGGTTAAAAAAGCGGAAGAAGGCGACTGGGACCTGGTTGCCGGTATCAGGAAGAACAGGAAAGACGGATTTTTCATCCGTAAAATCCCTTCAAAAATTGCCAATCATATCATTCGTAAGACGACCGGTGTCAAAATGATAGACAATGGCTGCGCCTTAAAGGTTTTTAAAAGCGATATCGCCAAAAATATCAGCCTCTATGGTGAGCTGCACCGTTTCATCGCGGTAATGGCAGCATTGGAAGGAGCAACGATCACCCAGGTTGATGTAAACCATTTCCCCCGGATACATGGACAATCAAAATACGGCCTTTCCCGGACATTCAAGGTAATCAGCGATCTGATCCTCTTGTTATTTATCAAAAGATACCTGCAGAAGCCCATGCATTTCTTCGGCAAGTGGGGCCTGGTGATCCTGATCCCCGGCGTCATTATCAATATCTACCTGCTCATTCTTAAAATCCTTGGACATGATATATGGGGAAGGCCATTGCTTATACTCGGCATCATGCTGGTAGTGGCAGGTTTTCAGATGATCACCAGCGGGATCATTGCAGAGTTGGTGATGCGTACTTATTTCGAATCCCAGCAAAAAAAGCCTTACCGCATAAGTAATATTTTCAGGGGTGGGAAGCAAGCTTAAACGACTGCTTAAAACATTGCTGAAATTTGCCGTCACGGCAGCAGCGCTGTATTTTGTCCTCAGGAAGATAAATGTTGCCGATATCCTGGAGCTTTACCGCCAGTCAAACCTCTTTTATATTCTCGCAGCCCTCGTCGCTTTTTCCTTTTCCAAGCTGGTTTCTGCCATCCGGCTGAATATGTTCTTTTCAGCTATCGGATTGAAGCTCGATGAAAAGACAAATATCAGGCTTTACCTGCTGGGTATGTTTTACAATCTTTTCCTTCCCGGCGGGATCGGGGGCGACGGGTACAAGATCTACCTGCTCCAAAAAACTTATCAGACCGGTACGAAAAAGATCTTCGGGGCCGTGCTGGCCGACAGGCTGTCCGGAATGGTTGCCCTGGTGGTCCTGGCATTGGCAGGAGTTTCATTTCTTGATACGGGTAGTAATTGGTCATTAGTTGTTGGTCATTGGTCTTGGGTTAATCTTGCTTTCCTGCTTCTCCCATTCGTATTTCTTGCTTATTATCTCTTCATCAAATGGGTCTATCCATACTTTCTGAAAGTCAACCTTGTCACATATTTGTATGCCTTTGCGGTCCAGCTGCTGCAGGTGGCCTGTGCCTGGTTATTATTGCTTGCGCTGGGTGAAACGGAAAACCACCTGGCTTATATCGTCATATTCCTCGTTTCATCGGCTGTGGCAGTATTGCCCATATCCATCGGCGGGGTAGGCGTGCGGGAACTGACCTTTTTGTATGGCTCACAACTATTGAATGTCGATATAAATATTGCCGTGGGGATCAGCTTTCTGTTCTACCTGATCACAGCGTTAGTATCGCTTGGCGGGGTTTGGTTCGTTTTCCGACCTGTTAACTTGAAACTTGAAATTTGAAATTTGAAATTACTTCGATAATTTGACCAGCACCACCCCATGATAAGGCACTTCCGCCGTATAAACACTGGCGAACTGCCCGACATCCTTCTGCCTCCACAGGTCCCTCACTTTGTATACCCCGTTGATGCCAAGATCCGACCAGTTAACAGTGAGGGTCCTATTCGGTATCCCGCCTTCCCAGTTAAAAGCGTCGGCAGGAGAATCAAGGCCTGTAAAGAATAACCCGACAGCCACTGAGCTGTCAGCCAGCGGTTTCGCCCAAACCTCATATCCTTTATCTTGAAAGACCCGGATAGCTTGCCGCCCCAGTTCATCCTGGTTGATGGCAAGGACTTCATCGTTGGTCAGGAGGCTGAGGGTGAAGTCATCAAGCCGGCTGAGGTCACAGCCGATCAGCAAGGGAGCTGAGAGCAGGCACCAGAGACTGATATGCGTATATTGCTCATCCGGTGTCAGGCGGCTTGGATGCAAGTTTGGCCCCCATCCTACCTGGCCTACCACAAGCATGTCCGGGTCGTTCCAATGGCCAGGCCCTGCATACGGTGAGCATTTATCCTGGTCAAAGCCGATGCCTGCCATGCTTTCCCAGGTATCTGTGATATCTCCGGTGGTGCGCCAGAGGTTGCCTCCGACCTGACTTCCCCACTCCCAGACATTCCCCATTCCATACTGGCAAAGGCTGAAAATGATATCACGGTTTGCAGCGGCGAGAAAATCTTTCATCAGCAGATAAGGTTTTTGGAGTTCCTGCAGGCTGTCGTTGAGTGCAATCTTCCCATACGAGCACCAGTCATATTTTAAGTAGTCGATGCCCCAGGTGGCCCATGTTGCGGCATCCTGTTTTTCATGCTGATAGCTACCCAGGAAGCCTCCGCAGGTCAGAGGCCCCGGTGAAGAATAGATCCCCAGCCTTAATCCCTGGCTGTGAACATAATCTGCAAGCAAATTCATAGCCGGAAACTTTTCATTGGTAAGAATTTCCCCCTTTGCCGTTCTTTCCGGGGCTTCCCATCCGTCGTCGATATTGATGTAAGTCCAGCCATGATCGGCCAACCCCGAATTAATGAAAGCGTCAGCAGCAGCGCGCACTTTCTGGTCATCCACGCTCAGCCCCCAGCAATTCCAGCTATTCCAGCCCATCGGAGGGGTCAGGGCAAGTCCCTGGCCGGCAATGATACGGAATTCTTTCCGGGCCTCTCCTATTTCATTCTTCACCAAAATATTGACCTTATATTCCCCGCTATCAGGCGTTATTCCCGTGATCAAACCAGTTTTTGTATCAAGCTGTAAAGCTGCAGGCAAACTATCGACAGAATAAACAACCGGTTTCCGGCCGGTAACCGGTATTTTATAGAGAAATGGCCGGCCTGGCGTAGCCCCAAATACAGAAGGCCCGTTAATCCGTAATTGTGCCGAAACCGGAGGGGTCAGGATATAAGGCTTCTGTACAGGCGGTTCCAAAGGAACAGGCGGTTCTTTCCGGTACTCAATAAAAGCCCCGAGCCAGTCGGAGTGGTCATAGTAGTTATAATCACCGCCGTCTGATACATATAGTGCTATTTTTTGGATCCTCTTAAGGCTGACATCAACCAGAAGGGCCGGATCGCCTTTTTTCATGATGCCGCTTCTCCATAATACACGCTGATCACCGAGGACAAAAAACTCTACCGAAGCTTTATCCCCGCTTTCATCATCGATGCCAACCAGGGCGTAAAATTTTACGCCCCTACCTTTTAAATCGACCATCATTTTGCTGATGGCATGCGTACCGACACCATTTTCATAAACCTGGCCCGCCACGGTGAGCGCGTTACTGTCGACGCTCAGGTTGACCCGTGATGTCCCCCAGCCCGCTTCCATTTTGGAAATATCCAATTCATGCAGCCAGATTTGCTTTGGTGGAATCAGTGTGCAGGAAGCTGCTACTATCGCCAGTGCAAGGATTGCAATATAGTGTTTCATAGGTTTGGAAATTATTTTTCAAGGTAAAGTTAAGAAAATAATATCAGGGTTTCCAACCCCTTAATTTATATAGCAAATCGTCCATCGTCCATGTTCAATCGTCCATGCTTCCATGCCGCTTTTTATTTATCTTTGGCATTAATATTAACCCCATTCAGCCATGATTACCAGCAAACAGACCGAAAAGATCCAAAAGTTCATCAAGCCTTATCGCATTACCGATGGCAAAAACTTTAAGTTAAAGGCTATCGACCCGGATGATATGGGTGAATTTGGTAAAAATGATAAAGACCGGCTGAAAGAAGCGCTGGAGGAGGGCATTGCCCAGATGAGGGAGCTCCAGGAAAAGCTTTACGCGGATAACAAATGGGGTGTGTTACTGATCTTCCAGGCCATGGATGCGGCGGGTAAAGACGGCGCCATAAAACACGTCTTCTCCGGTGTAAATCCCCAGGGATGCCAGGTCATGTCATTCAAATCACCTTCAAGTGAAGAGCTGGACCACGATTTCCTTTGGCGCTGTGTGAAAAACCTGCCGGAACGTGGCCGTATCGGGGTCTTCAACCGGTCATACTATGAAGAGGTGCTGGTGGTAAGGGTGCACCCCGAATATCTCGGCTCCCAGCGTCTGCCCATGACAGAAAATAACATCTGGAAAAAACGTTTCCAGGATATCACCCAGTTTGAAAAATATCTTCATCATAATGGCATCCTGGTAAGAAAGTTCTTCCTCCATGTTTCGAAAAAAGAACAGAAAAAGCGTTTCCTCGAAAGACTTGATAACCCCGACAAGAACTGGAAATTTTCCCAGGCTGATGTAAAAGAGCGGCAGCACTGGGATGAATACATGGATGCGTATGAAGATATGATCAGGAATACAGCTTCGGAAATTGCACCCTGGTATATCGTCCCGGCAGATAACAAATGGTATACCCGTACAATTGTTGGGGCCGCCGTGATTGATGCCCTCCTTTCACTCAACCTGGAGTTTCCCAAAGTTGACGCCAGCCACTTTATTGACCTGAAAATCGCCCGTGAAGCATTGATGAACGAATGAGCAGGGTCGTCATTTTCATCCTCATCATCATTATTATACCTGGATTGATTTATGGTGAACCGCCTTCAAAGAATTACCATCAACCATCTTCACAATCATCCGGAATCCAGGAAATTATCCGGTCGAAGCTGGAACAGCTCTCCCTCAATCCAGATACCATCACTATCGGCGGGGAAAAATTCCACAGTATTGAATATGTATCAAACCTATACGAGAAAAATGACTTCCAGCCATTCTGGACAAAACCGGAATATGTGGAAGATGCCATCAAGGGTATAAGCAGTTCTTATGAAGATGGGCTCCTGCCGCTGGATTACCACCTGGAGGCTATCCTGGTCCTGAAGCACCAGTTGGCCCTTGATTCCGGAAGCCAAGAGGAAAAGGCAGTAAAATTGGCTGAACTGGATTTATTGCTGACCGATGGCGTGATTTTTTACGCTGACCATCTGGTTTACGGTAAAATAGACCCGGTGGCACTCATTCCGACCTGGAACTTTGAATTTGCCCCGATTCCTGATCTGAATCCTGCAACTTTTACGCAATATATCACCAACCGTGAGATTCCCTACCGTCTTAATGACCTTAGGCCAAGCCTCTTTCAGTATGACACCCTGCTGTCGATCCTGGCCCAATACCGCGACATTGCCGGAAATGGAGGCTGGCAGCCTATCCCGGGCGGAGGCAAGATCGAACCAGGTAAGAAGAATTCCCGGATTCCTGCTATCCGTCAGCGATTGCTCATGACCGGGGAACTCAGTGCACCTGACTCGGTCGGATCTGATATTTATGATAAAATGCTTGAAATAGACATAAAGGCTTTCCAGGATGCCCATGCGCTGGATACCGACGGCATCATCGGGGTCGGGACATTCCGCGAACTGAATGTACCCGTTGAGGAAAGGATAGCGGCGCTGAGGATAAATCTCGAAAGGGTCCGGTGGGTGGCCCGGGACTTGCCCGAAACCTATATCATCGTGAATATTGCCGCTTTCTGGCTGTTGATGGTCAAAGACAACCAAGTCGTCCATAACACCACCGTGGTGGTGGGCAAACCACTTAATAAAACCCCCGTATTCAGGGACAAGATGAGGTATATCGAGTTTAACCCAACGTGGACGCTGCCGACCTCCATCATCAAGAATGAAATTATCCCGAAACTTAAAAAAGACTCAATATACCTCGAAAAGAACCATATGGTGCTATTGGACACCAAAGGGAACCTGATCCCTACCTCCATCCTTGATATGAAAAATCTTTCTGCTTCACATTTTCCTTACCTGGTCCGGCAGGAGCCGGGCCCATGGAATGTGCTTGGGGAAATGAAGTTCATGTTCCCCAATAAATATGACATTTACCTGCACGATACCCCTTCGAAAATTCTTTTCAACAGATCGAGCAGGGCATTCAGCCATGGATGTATCAGGGTGAACAGACCGATGAATCTTGCTGAAAAACTTTTAACAGGAACGAAATATGACCGGAAAAAAATCAACGAGATCATTTCCACTCATATCACAACCAGGGTAAATCTCCCGCAGCCGTTGGATATACTTCTGTTATACTGGACCTGTGGGATTAATAAAAATGGGGAGTTGTTTTTTGTCCCTGACATCTATGATCGTGATCAGGATGTACTCAGGGCCCTGGATAAGTTTATGCACTGATCAGCGGATTACCGTCCGGCTGGCATAGTTTTTATCGTTGGTATGGATATACAGGCAACTGCCGCCTTTGATAAGGTCGATGATCTTGCGGTTCACATTCAGGGGAAGGGCAGGACAACCAAAACTATGGCCGATATATCCGAAATCGTCCACATAATGCTGAGCGACATATTCTGCTCCGTGGATGACGATTGCGCGAGCTCTGGCCATGTCGTTGATCCCCGGTTCCTCACCGTCAAGCCGCAAAGAATAACCTTGCCGGCCCGAATAAGCTTCCGCGGTGAGGTAAAACCCGGGACTGCTCTGGAGTGACTGCGGGCGGTTGGAAAAACGGGTGCAACTCAATTCGCCAGAATTTTTGCCATGTGCTACCAGGGTACTGTAAAGCAGTTTCCGGTTGACGAGGTCGATCACGTAAAAACGTTGGTCACAGGCTGGTTTGGAATAATCGATAATGGTCAGGATGTCCTTTCTCGGGGCAGAAATTTCGGTGATTCCCTTAAAAGCACGGCGAAAGATCGTGTAATCCAGCTTTCCTTCCAGCCCGGCATCACAATAAATGCTCTTGCAGTATTCCTCCGCAAAGACATGAATATCTTCTGCAAAATTACCGGTAATCTTAGGCGCAGGAAGTTCTCCCGGATTGCTGAAAGCCAGGAGGAATACAAGGCTGATGGTTGCAAGGTTGAACATAAGTGTTTCGAAAAAGATTTTTATAAGCCAAAAGTAATTTATTTCTCACAGAGATCACCATGGAATTCACAAAGAGCATAAAGTAAATCTGCGATCATCTGCATCTTGATCCGCGTAAATCAGCGAGAACCATTTAAAAAGTTTCTTGTAGATAAGCGCAGATTTGAGGCGCAGATTTACGCGGATTATTTATTATCAATTTATCACAAAACACTTTGATTTTCATTATATTTATGCGTTCAAAAGAATGATGGCGCCGAACCACCCATCCGGGAATGATTAATTCTTTTAATGAATTGGAAATATGAAAAAACTTTACATATTATTGATCGGATTGTTCCTGTCGATCACAGGTTCATCCCAGTCCTGCCTGCCTGACTATATTTGGTTTACCATGCAAACCCAAATCGACAGTTTCCAGGTGAATTATCCAGGGTGTAATGAAATAGAGGGAGATGTTTTAATCCATGGAAGTGGCATCACCAATTTAAATGGGTTGCATGTATTGACTTCTATCGGGGGAGACCTTGAAATTCAAACTGTTATCCATCTGACCAGCTTGACGGGATTGAACCAGGTGACTTTTATAGGAGGAAACCTTGATATTGAAGACAATGACGTCCTGACAAGCCTGACAGGATTAGAGGGATTGAATTCAATTGGCGAAGATCTGATTATTACATACAACAATGTCCTGACAAGCCTGACAGGATTGGACAACATAGAGGCCGGGTCTATCGAAAATTTATATATTCATAACAATTTTTCTTTAACAAATTGTGAGGCACAAAACATCTGTGATTACTTATCCAATCCATACGGGATAGTTAGTATCTATAACAATGCAGAAGGTTGCAATAATCCTCCTGAAGTGGCTGAGCTCTGCGGAATTTCTCTACCATGCCTGCCTTACGGTAATTATTACTTTTTTACTCAAACTGAAATTGATAACTTTCAGACAAATTTTCCCGGCTGTTCACAAATAGAAGGGAATGTCACTATTATTGGGGACGGCATAACAAATTTAAACGGATTAAGTGATGTGACTAATATAGAGGGCGACCTCTATATTGCAGGAAACCCTGGACTTACCAGCCTTTTGGGATTGGAAAATTTAGTATCAATCGGGGGATACCTTGATATTGAAGAAAACACTGCCTTGACTAGTTTATCAGGGTTGGAAATGTTGACTTCGATCGGGCTTTCCCTTATGATCTACAATAACAACAACCTGATTAGTTTATCGGGACTAGAGAGTTTGACTTTTATTTGGGGAGGTCTATCTATTTTTAGTAACAACGCTCTGACCAGTATAGCGGGGCTTGAAAGTTTGACTTCGCTAAAAGGAAACCTTTTTGTTTGTCAAAATCCTGCTTTGACCAGTCTGACAGGATTGGACAATATTGATGCTGATTCAATCTCTACATTAACCATCGTCGGTAATTATTCATTATCAATTTGTGAAGTACAAAGTGTCTGTGATTTTTTATCTATTCCCATTGGTTATTACAACATTCACGACAATGCCATTGGTTGTAATGACTCGACTGAAGTAAAAGCCGCCTGCGGGGTTGGCTTGAATGAGAAGAATTCATCCCAAAATCAATTTACTATCTCCCCCAACCCCTCCTCCACCCGAATAACCATCGAAACATCAGCATCACCAACCAAATTTCAAATTTCCATTTTCAACCTGAACGGCCAGGAACTCATCCATCGCCAGATAACGGAATCCACGACGGTGATTGATATAAGTAATCTGCCAGGCGGGGTTTATTTTGTGAGAATGACGGGGGAAAGGACGGTGGAAGTGGGGAAGGTTGTTAAGCAGTGAAATTCAGGGATTAATCGGGAAATCTTTATTTTTTAACCGCAAAGTTTCTGCGATCATCTGCATCTTGATCCGCGTAAATCAGCGAGAACCATTTAAAAAGTTTCTCGCAGATGAACGCAGATTAGTAACGCAGATTTACACGGATTATTTATTAAAAAATCTTTCATAAGCCTCCGAAATCACCTTCGTCATCTTACCTGGCTTACCGTTCCCAATTATCCGCCCCTCAACCTCCATCACCGGCGCTACATGCTTAGAAGTCCCGGTTATAAATACTTCCTCGCTTTCCCATAATTCCTCAAGCTTCACTTCCCGTTCTTCAACAGACATCAGCTCCCGGGCAACCTGGAGGACGTACTTCCGGGTGATTCCCTGCAAAACTCCGGGAGTAGGTGTAATAAGCTTACCGTTTTTGATCAGGAAGATGTTGGCCCGGGTGGTTTCGGAAATCAGTCCGTTATGATGGTAAAGCACCTCAACGGCCCCTTTTTCCTTCAGCTTTGGAAAGAGGGCGATGGAAGGAAGATAGAATGTAGTTTTAACTTCGGGAATATGACGCTGGTAATCGAGAAGGATCAGCTTTACTCCTTCCCCGAAATCCCCCGGCTGATGAGTTACCGGCAGGTTCAGGATCATGAAATTGGGCGTCGAAGGAGAATAAAGATCTTCTGAATAACCTCCTGTAAGCAGTAATTTAATGCCCGACGTACCGAATTTGTTCTGCTGAAGCAAATACCGGATCTTCTCCTTCATTATTTTCCTTTCCAGCGGAACTTCCATATTCAGCCGCTCTGCCGATGTATAAAACCGGTCGAGGTAATCCTCCAGGAACGGTATCCTGCCGTCCATATCAACAAAATAATCAAAAATCCCGTAACCGCGCTGGATCGACAGGTCTGAAATGTGGAAGCGAGCCTCAGCGTACGGAAGAAAACGGTTGTTTATGAAGCATAGAGCAGAGGGCATAGGGCAGTTTATAGTTCAAAATTCAAAGGGCAAAGTTCAAAGTTGAATTATTAAGTTCAAAAATATTCACACCGTTTCACCATATCACCATATCACCATATCACCGTATCACCGTTTCACTGTTTCACTGTTTCACTGTTTCACAACCCTCTTCCTCATCACAAAAAACACCGGCAACGCCAATAATTCAACAACAATCATTATAATAACAAGCAAAGTTACCGAATAATCATACAGGAACCCTGCTGCGGCACTTCCAATAAAGATCGCAATCCCGTAAAGCATATTGAAAATACCATATCCTGTTCCCCGCTTGCGGATGGAGGTGATGTCGGCAATGCCTGCCTTCATGATGGTTTCGTGCGTTCCCATGACAACCCCCCAGAGAACTACCCCGGTGATGATCAGCCCGATATGGAATGAAAGTGTGAAAATGGGAAGAGTGGCAGTAAATACGGGCAGTATGATAAGCATAAGCAAACCGGCGTGCTCGTTGTCGAACCGGATCTTCAGTCTGTCGTACATTTTACCGATGAACAGACCAATGACAGCATCCACCGCCATGGCGAGCGCGTACAAAAGAGGGATCTGGGCGTCTGAGACAATCGCATTCGCCTTCAGGTGGTAGCCTATGATGGCGAAGTTCAGAAAGCCGAGGGTGGTGACGAAAGTAAAGATGCAATAAAGCCAGAAGGTGCGGGTGACCCTGTCGGGTTGAGGCTTTTTCACGACATCATTCTCCAGTTCCTCAGGGTTTTTGACCAGGAAAAAGGCTGTGAAGAGCACCATCATCAATATTACGAAAGGGAACCACATCAGGCTATAGCCATGCTGATAATCGACGATGGATTTATCGCCCGGCCCGATACTCATGAAGAAGAAGGTGAAGATGAGCGGGCCCATGGTCGCACCGATCTGGTCGAGGAATTCCACGATGGCAAAGCCAAACCCGGTGCCGACCTGCTTGGTGGCTTGTGAGAGGATCGTATCTTTTGCCGGGCTGCGGATACCTTTCCCAATGCGTTCCAGGACCATGAAGATGGCGGCAAACTGCCAGATGCCAGTAAGGGCCAGCATCGGGATGACCATCAGGAAACTGTAGCCAATAATCGTAAAGACCCAGTGGGCGCGGGTTTTATCGGAAAAATAACCGCTTACGAGCCTGATGAGGTAGCCCAGCAGTTCGCCGATCCCGGCAACTAGGCCTACAATGGCTGCACTGGCCCCGAGGGTTTTCAGGTATGGTCCGTTCACCCCCCTGGCGCCTTCGTAAATAATATCGCCCAGCAGGCTGATCAGGCCAAAGAGAAGGATTAGTCGTATGGCGGTTTTTTTGTAGTTCTTCATTAACGGGAGAACGTTGGGTTCTGAGTTCTGAGTTTTGTCCTCTTTCTTCTATCTTCTGTCTTCTGTCTTCTAACTTCTCATTTCACCGCGATAGCCGATATCTCCACATGGGCGCCCGCCGGAAGGGCGACTGGATAACCAGCTCTTCGGTGGTATATACATTCGGTGTAACCCGCACGCCGGATATATTCTCCCAGACTATACCGACCGTGTGGATCTTATGGTTATTGAAAAGATACGTATCGATATCTCCCGGTTCATATCCGTCGATGGAAAACAGGCCGATCACGCAGGAATATTCAGGTTTGAAAGAGGTATGAAGATGCACTCCGGGTATATCTTTCACGCGTTCCATCCAGTAATTTTTCAGGTACCGCAGGCGGTCCTCCTTACGTTTTGACCCGATAGCCAGGTGAAAATCCAGGGCACTACCGATGGCCATTTCAGTAGCAAAAGAGCGGGTGCCCATCCGCTCGAACTTTACGATCTCGTTGCCCAGGGGGTTATCATCAGGATAAATAGGTCTTATTCCGGGAATCTTATCTTTTCTAACATAGAGCAGGCCGGATCCGAAAGGAGCGCACAGCCATTTGTGGAGGCTGGTGGCAAAGTAATCGCAATCGAGGTCGGGGATTTTAAAATCCATCAGGGCAAAGGATTGTGCGCCATCGACCAGCACGTCGATATCTCGCTGATGCGCTGCCGCAGCGATCTTTTTCACCGGCACAATCTGCCCGATCCAGTTGATGATATGGGTCACGTTGACTACTTTGGTTTTATCCGTGAATGTATTGATATAAATTTGGGCCAGTTCGTCTTCATTTTCCATTGGCAGCTCCAGGTTGATCCATTTGAGGACGATTCCGTCGCGCTGCTCGAGCATTTTCCACAGGTTGATGACATTGGGGTAATCCTGCTTGGTTAGTACTACCTCATCTCCTTTTTGCAGGTTCAGTCCGTAGATGATATTATTCATCGCCTCGGTTGTGTTCCGGTTGATGGCAATTTCACCGGGATCGCAGCCGGCCAGAGCGGCAAGGTCGGCCCGGAGCGCTTCGCGGCCCTGGTCGAGGATCTGCCACATATAGTAAGATGGAGCCTCGTTGCAGAACCTGTTATAGCGTTCAAAGGTATCCTGCACCACCTTTGGCTGGGGACTGACACCACCATTGTTAAGGTTGATGATATTCGGTGAAACCATATAGGATTGCTGCACCCAGGCCCAGAAGTCATCTTCGGGGGTATCAAGCGGTGGGATGTTCATAAGATCAAGATTTTATGTTCCGCAGCAGACACATCCTTTGGCTGGTTTTTCCCCGGAAATGGTAATACTGTATATCCCTGTGCCGGAACTCCGGTAAGTTATGATTTCTTCCTTTGTCATGAAAGCACTTAGCACCTGGTCGGGAACAAAAATTTCTTTTTCTTTATGGATTGTCAGGTTGATGAAGCTCATTTTTTGAATCGAAACCATATATTCTTCGTAGCTCAACGCACCTGCAACGCATCCGGCGTACATTTCGGCGGCATTGCGTATTGCAGGTGGCAGCTCACCGCGGATAACCACATCAGAGATGCAAAAATGCCCACCGACTTTCAACACACGGCAAATTTCCATGAAAGCCATATCCTTGTCGGGTACAAGGTTCAGCACGCAATTGCTGATAACGACATCGGCTTTCTTTGAGGTTACCGGCATGTTCTCAATGTCGCCGTAGCGGAACTGGACGTTCTTATAACCCAGTTTTTCAGCATTTGACCTGGCCAGTTCGATCATTTCTTTCGTCATATCAATACCGATGACTTTGCCTTCTTCGCCGACCAACGCCCTGGCCACGAAGCAGTCGTTCCCGGCACCTGATCCGAGGTCGATGACCGTATCGCCCTTGTGGATATTCACGAAATCTGTCGGTATCCCGCATCCGAGGCCCAGGTCTGCATTAGGGGCATAGCCTTCTTTCCCGTCATAATTCTCGCTGAAGATGGTGTATGTGTCATCACAACCGCATCCGCAACCTGATTTTTTTTCGGGCTCACTGCTGTCCTTCGCGATTTGGCCGTATTTTTCCTGTACCAGTTTTTTTAAGTTTTCCATCATATATAATTTCAAATTCCAAATTCCTTCTTGTAAAACTCGAAGAAATCCCTCTTTATTTCATCCCTTACCCTGCGGTATTCTGCCAGCACCTTTTCTTCATTGCCCATTGCATCGGCCGGATCATCAAAGCCAATGTGAAGTCGCTTTTTTACTTTCCAGGTAAAGGCAGGACACGACTCATTGGCTCCTCCGCAAACGGTTATCACATAATCCCATTCTTCATCAATGTATTGGTCCACCTTTTCCGGAATATGATGGCTGATGTCTATGCCCAGTTCCTTCATTACTTTCACAGCGTTGGGGTTGACCCTCGGCGCCGGATGAGTACCGGCTGAAAAAACTTCAAGCGAACGGTCAAACGATTTCAGGAAGCCTTCCGCCATCTGACTACGGCAACTATTTCCCGTGCAAATAACAAGGATCTTTTTTCCCATATTTAATCATTTCGTATTTCGCAAAATTACGAAATGTTTTATTAGTAACAGGGTTTCCAACCCTGTCAGGACTTCTTACCCTCTCTTATAAACGATCGCCACCACTGTCACATCATCCCCACCCATGTTGATAGATAACCCATAAGGCTTTGCAGGATTAAGCGGGATCTGCGCTGTGCCGGCTTTACCGGTCAGCTGTTCCCACAAAGTGACAGCCATGTGAACACCGGTGCCACCCGTAGGATGACCCCAACCGATCAGGCCGCCAGTGGTATTCATCGGGATCATGCCATTGCGGGCAGTGTTACCTTCCGCAACAAACTGTGCACCTTTTCCCTTTTCAGCGAACCCCAGTGCTTCAGTTGCCAGAACGCCTGCTATGGAGAAACAGTCGTGCGTCTCGATCGTCCCCAGGTCGTGGATGGTGATTCCGGCATCTGCAAGTGCGGTCATAGCAGCGTTCTTTATTGTGATGACTTCCGTCAGGTCCGGTGGATCCTCTGTTATGTTTCTGACTTTATGGGCCCAGGCCACGATCTCTACCGCTTCGCTTTTAGGGATCCCGCAGCGCTTCAGTCCTTCTTCCGAGCAGACAACTATGGCCGAAGCCCCGTCAGATACCTTTGAACAATCAAGCACATTCAGGTTGTCCACAAAACCGGCTCCGTTGGGCTTCATCTTTTGATAGAGCGCTTCAAGATCCTCCGTCTTGTTCCCGAATTCCTGCGCTGTCGGACAGAGACGTGCGTTTTCTATAGCATTGCGGAACCACCGCCCCATCCCTTTACGGGCGTAATCCATGCCATATTTCTCATAATAGGCCCCGGCGCGGTCGCTGAACTGGCCAGGGAAGAAATAAGCATGCCCGTTCTTGCGTTTCTGGAACCACCCCGCTCCCGCCAGGATGTCGGCCCCATAAATGGCTTTCACCGTATTCTGAACTTCAATGCCCAATGTCAGCGAAACATCTGCCGTCCCTGCAAGAACATTCTTTATGCTCGTTACCAATGCCAACCCACCGGATGCACAGGCGCCTTCAACACGTATCGCGGATTTGAACTGCAGTTCCGGATCTGCCATCGGGAAAAACCCGCCCAGGTGGGCCTGCTTGTTGAACCGTGAAGCCATGAAATTGCCCACTACGCATTCATCCACGTTCTTAGCACCCCCGATCTGCTTTAATGTCCCCTGAGCCGCATCTTTAAAATAATGTTCGATACCAGGCCGTGCCTTTTTGGGATTGAACTCACTGCGGCCCGTACCCATGGAAATGGTGTTGTACCCGGCTGCCATGTAAATTTTTTTGTGAGGTTTGCTCATATTGAGAAAATGTTATTGGTTATTGGTTATTGGTAAATTGCCGACCGCCGACCGCCGACCGCCGACCGCCGACCGCCGACCGCCGACTGATCTAAAAGTACTCATTCACCGGCCCATAGGCATGGAAGAAACCGGTTAGCAACACGGTGTTCACATCTTCTGCCGAATGGGCCACCTTATCGGCTACAAGCTTTTTCCCGATCGCATCCGATTTCCGGCCATACTCCACGGCAAGCTTAGCTCCAACGGTATCCATTGATTTAATATCACCGAAGATCTTTCCGAAAACCTGGTCTTTGTCCTTTACCTTAACAGCTGCTTTCCAGGGAATAAGGGATGCCGGTACAGGGCCGAGCACCTTGTCGCATTTATCTTTTAAATCATTGATATTCATATAGGATTTGTCAGAAGGATTAAATATCGCCACCGGCTTTCCTTTATCATATTTCAGAAAACCGTCTTTTTGTGATCCGTCTGAATATTGTCCTCCTTTTACACCCAGCCCGATCAACTTATCTAGCAAATCACTGTGCAGGTCTTCATCCGGCAGGAAGGGGTTCATCACATTCATGATGAAAGATACTACATCGATCCCCACATAGTCGATCAATTGGAAGATGCCCATCGGCCGGATCAGAAACTCCTGCGTCACTTTATTCACCGAATAAACGGCTTCAGGAAAAGTCATTTCCCCGGCCAGCTTTTCAACGGTTTTGATGCCATGCAGTGCGTCGCGCATGAAGTGGCCGTTGCCGATGAACCCCGCAAAGTCGTTCGCGGGGACTACAACCTTGCCGAGGTTTTTGGCATACTCCTTTGCAAATCCGATCATCTCCGGATTAGTCTTATCCGTAACGATCAGTTCAACGAGTTTCTGGACAGCCGGGGGATTGTAGAAATGGAAGCCAAGGACACGGCCTCCGAGTTTAGCCTCTTCATCAATAAGATGGATTGGAACGGATGACGTGTTCGTGAAGAACCAAGGTTTTTCCGGGTTGTTCTGGTCGATCCGGGACAGCAGTTTAACTTTCAGGGCGCGGCTCTCACTGACCGCTTCAAAGACCAGCCCTGAATCATAGGCCGATTCCACCCGGGTAGTGGGGCGGACGATGTTCATCACATCGAAAATGTACTGGTTGATGATCTCCTCGTTCTCGATGAGATCCAGCCGGTCAGCATAAGCCTTACGCAGGGCAATGGCTTTTTTCTCCGCTATTTTCTGTACCTGGCTTCGCATATAAAGCATCAGGCCGGCCAATCCTTCCTTAGAGACATCCATGGCATTCAGCACGAAAGCTTTTCCTTTGTTTTCGGGTTTCAGGCTAAGATCGGCCATTTCCACAGCCGTGAGTAGCAGGATGCCGCTTCCCATTTTTCCAGCCGCCCCAAGGACGGTAACGTTCTGTAATTTATCGGAATAAACCATATAAATTTTGAATTTTGAATTTTGAACTTTGAACTTAAAATTTAGGTGGCCTTTTCTCCAGGAATGCCCTCATCCCTTCTTCGCCTTCAGCTTTGAACTGCGTGCCAAAGAATTCCGCTTCCAGGTTGCAGCCATCTTCGAAATGCATCATCCGCCCTGCACGGGTCACGTATTTAACTTTTTTCACGGCTTGCGGACCCTTCGATGCAATAACCTTAGCGATCCGTACGGTTTCTTCCATCAGTTGTTCAGGTTCCACAACCTTTTGCACCAGGCCAATACGGAGTGCTTCATCGGCAGTGACCATCTCCCCGCTCATGAGCAGAAATAATGCATCGCCAAGACCTGTGAGCCTTGGTAAGCGCTGCGTGCCGGCATAGCCAGGGATCATGCCCAGGGAAACTTCAGGCTGGCCGAATTTAGCCTTACTGCCGGCAATCCGGAAGTCACACCCCATGGCCAATTCCAGCCCGCCTCCCAGCGCAAAACCGTTAATTGCCGCGATTACCGGGATCTCCATCTTCTCCAGGCTGCGGAATGTTTTCTGACCGGTTTTCGAAAAAGCGATTCCCTGCTCCGGCGTCATATCCACCATCTCAGCGATATCTGCACCGGCCACAAAGGCTTTTCCTTCCCCGGTAATGATCATTACCCTGATTTCGGGCATGCCGGAAACCTGTTTGATCATGGCATCCATTTCCAGAAAAAATCGGGTATTAAGTGCATTAAGTGCTTGTGGGCGGTTGACGGTTACAATGGCAATATTCTCATCGACAGTCAATTTCAGAATCTCATAATCCATAAGGCAGGAGTTATTGTTAATGGATTCACAAATGTAGGAAAAAATTTGAATGAGAAGTCAGAAGTCAGAAGTCAGAAGTCAGAAGAAATATTCCAAATTCCAAGCTTCCATGCCTCCATGCTTCCCTGCCCCTCTCATCAATATCTTAACAATTTTTAAGACTAATATGATGAAAATTGCATATCTTTGCATAACAGATGTTAAAATAATGCGGAACATCCGGAAAATAGGGTCAATTTTATTAGTTTCCCTGCTGATCGCAGCAACAGGCGGCTATCCAATTTGCCGCCGCCTGATTCAGGGAGGCAGATACTGGTGGCTCATCACCAGCTAAAGATTGCCCCCTCACTGGTTTAATTCAATTTGCATTCTTTGCGGTACTTTGCGTATCCTTTGCGTGACTTTGCGTCATAACTCACTAAAATAGTGACACGAAGTTTCACAAAGTAGCACAAAGGACCACAAAGTTTTATTTTATTTCTTAAGGAATAAACAAGCATAAAAATGAAGATAATAAAATATCCCCTCATATTCCTGCTTTTCCTGGCCAGCACTTCAGCCTACAGCCAGAAAATCCAGGGCTACGTCTATGAACTTGACGGGGAGCAAAAAAAAATGCCCCTCACCGGCGCAAACGTTTTCTGGGCAGGGACAACAATTGGCACCGCCACCGATCCAAACGGCTATTTCGAACTGAAACGCCCAAAAGATAAGACTCCCGGCCTGGTTGTGAGCTTCATCGGCTTTCGCAGTGATACCGTTAGCCTTTCACCGGATCAGCAAAAAATTGAGCTCGTACTGAATGAGAATAAAACCCTGGAGGAAGTGGAGATTTACGATCGCTTACCTGGCGCCCATATCTCCCGCACCGACATGATCGCTACCCAGCAGATAACTCTCGGGGAACTGAAGAAAGCCGCCTGCTGCAACCTGTCGGAGAGTTTCGAGACTAACGCTTCAGTCGATGTCAATTACAGTGATGCCATCACCGGGGCCAAGCAGATCAAACTGCTCGGCCTGGCCGGAAAATACAGCCAGTTGCAAACGGAAAATATCCCCAACCTTCAGGGATTGGCAACTTCCTACGGATTATCTTATGTCCCTGGGTCATGGATGGAATCGATCCAGGTGTCAAAAGGCACCTCTTCGGTGAAGAACGGCTTTGAATCGATTACCGGGCAGATCAATGTGGAATATAAGAAACCTGACAACAAAGAGAAACTCTATCTCAACTTTTTCGGTAACCAGGCCGGCCGGCTCGAGGCTAATATCAATAGCTCCATCCGGGTTAGCCCACTGTGGGGAACTGCAGTTTTCGGCCATGTTTCCAACCAGTCGACCCACATCGATCACAACAACGACTCGTTCCTCGACGATCCGTTGTTCACGCAGGTAAACCTCTTCAACAGGTGGAATTACAATTCCGATAAGATGGAAGGCCAGTTTGGAGTGAAGTTCCTGACGGAAGAAAGAAAAGGAGGACAGGCGGGATATTATACATCCAATGAACCGGCAGCTCAGGATTTCTATGGAACGGAAGTAAAGACCAACCGCCTGGAAGTTTTCAGCAAAACGGGTTTCTTCCTGAACCGTCCGCAAACGAGCATCGGATGGATCAATTCATACATCTACCATGATATGAATTCTTTCTTCGGGCTCAACACATATGCGGGCACACAGCATCATTATTACAGCAACCTGATGTTTCAGACTTATATCAGCAGTACCGACCATACTATCACCACAGGGTTGAGTTACAAGATGGATAATTACAACGAAATGCTGAACGATTCTGCTTTCCGGAGAACGGAACATGTGCCGGGGGCCTTTTTCGAATACTCATGGGTCATTCCGGACAAGTTCACGCTGCTGGCCGGCATCCGGGGGGATTATGACAACCTTTACGGTTTTTTCTTCACACCGAGGCTCCATCTTAAATACAATATCACAAAAAAAACGGTCATGAGAGTTTCGGCAGGCAGAGGATCCCGCACGGCTAACGTGGTTGCTGAAAACCTCTCCCTGCTCACCACTGCCAGACGGTTTGAATTTACAGAAAAGCTCAGGATGGAACAGGCCTGGAATTACGGTTTAAACATTACCCAGTACGTTGATATCCTGGGAAAGGAATTGTCGGTCAATGCCGAGGTTTACCGGACTGATTTCATCAACCAGGTGATTGTTGACAAGGAGCAGAACCTCAACCAGATCCTGGTCTATAACCTTGATGGAAGATCGTATGCAAATACATACCAGGTGGAACTTAAATATGAGTTCATTCCAAGGATGGATATTACTGCCGCCTTCCGGTACAATGATGTTAAAATGACCATCAACCGGGTGCTGATGCGCGAGCCAATGGTGAATAAGTATAAAGGGCTTTTCTCTGTTTCCTATGCTACCAACCTGAAGAAATGGCAGTTCGATGTAACGGCCCAGTTCAACGGGTCTGCCCGTATCCCTTCTACAGAACTCCTACCGGAGGAATACAAGATGCCGGCTAATTCACCGGATTATATTATCCTTAATGCCCAGGTCACCAAATTCTTCAAGCGCTGGGAGATTTACCTGGGCGGGGAGAACCTGACCAACTACACCCAGCACCATCCTATTATTGCCGCGGATGATCCTTTCGGACCCTATTTCGATGCATCGAACATATGGGGACCGATCAGCGGTATCAAGATATATGCGGGGGTGAGGCTGTTGCTGAAATATGATAAACTTTAAATAATTGAAAATTGAAAATTGAAAATTAAGCATTAAACATTAACATTAAACACTTAGTTATTATGAAAAAGATCACTGTTTTATTTGCAGTCATGATGATGACAATTCTTCTGGGTGCCGGGAATCAGATCATGGCCCAGAAAAAGAAAAAAAACTATGAGGAAGTGCAGATACAGACTTCTGCTGTGTGCGGCATGTGCAAAGATCGCATCGAACACGACCTCGCCTTTGAAAAGGGGATTAAAAGCGTTTCGCTGGACAACGAAACCAAGATCGTCACAGTGGGTTACAGCCCGAAAAAGACCAACCCGGACAAAATCCGGCTGGCAATCTCAAAGATCGGTTATGATGCCGACGGTGTGGAAGCTGATCCCATAGCATACGAAAAACTGCCTGGGTGTTGCAAGAAAAGTAATAAAGCTCACTAAAATTGGTGTTGAAATTTTGACTTTATCATCATGACAGAAAAACTCTGGCAAAAGGCCATGCTCTTTGCGGTACTCACAATTGTGTTTAATATCGTCGAAGGAGTGGTTTCGATCTGGTTCGGTGTCTCCGATGACATGCTGACCTTGTCTGGGTTTGGGGTGGACAGCTTTATTGAGACGATATCCGCCGTGGGTGTTGCTGTGATGATCACCAGGATAAGGAATAACCAGGATACAGATAAAATCCGCTTTGAAATCACAGCCCTGAAGATCACGGGATGGTGTTTTTATATCCTTGCCGTTATCCTGACTACTGGCGCGGTATTTAACCTGGTGCAAGGCCATAAACCGGAATCAACCTTAGCAGGAGTGATTATTTCACTGATCTCGATCGTATCCATGCTGGGCCTGATAGCTGCTAAAAAGAAACTCGGCAGGAAACTCAACTGCCAGCCGCTCATTGCCGATGCCAACTGCAACCTGGTGTGCGTTTATATGTCGGTAGTCCTGCTGGTTGCCAGCGGGGCCTTTGAATTGTTTGACCTGGGCTGGATCGATGCGGTGGGAACCGCCGGGATCATTTTTTTCTCTGTGAAAGAAGGAAGGGAATCGTTGGAGCAGGCAAAAGCATTAAAATAGGTTTAAGGATTAGGCGTTAGTCGTTATTGGTTATTAGTTAGTGGGTATTTATTAGTTGCCACTAACCATTAACCACTAACCATTAACCAATAACCTCAAAATTATTTATTCAAGCCTTTTACTCTTGTTATTCCAGGTATAAAATCCTTTAGATAGTAGGGTTCAAAGTACACGACATCTTCGAATTCCGACCGGCTGAATTTTTCTTCCGCGAGGCTGACCATATATGAAGCGGATAGCTGGAAATCATTTATAAAACGAGCATGGGGATGATTACCAAGCATGGGATTGCATTTTTCCGCACCATCTCCGAAAAACCATACCTGGTGTTGATCCAACTCAGCGGTGAAAGAGGATTCAATGATTATTTCGGCCCGGATATCCCTGACAAGTTTCAGGTCCATGTCATATAATCCGTTGTAGACTTCCATCCTGCGGGCATCAATCATCGGGCAAAGCAAGGCCCCTGAAGGCAAAAACTCATCATATTCTTTCAGTTGCTTAAGAATTCCGGTCGCCATCGATTGCAGCGTTCCCACAGCGATAAGCGGTTTGTCGATGGCATAGCAAATTCCTTTGGCGGTGGATACCCCGATCCGCAGGCCGGTGTAGGAACCGGGGCCCATGCTCACGGCAACGGCGTCCAGTGCGGAAAAAGGCATGCCGGCGATTTTCATGATCTCCTCAATAAAAACAGTTATGGTTGATGAATGGCTGTTTTTCTCGCGGGTTTCACGGATTTGCAGAATGCTGCCATTGGCCGACAAAGCCACTGAACAAACCTGTGTAGCGGTTTCAATATTAAGAATGAAGGCCATCAGGAGGAATGTCTGGGATCAGGATGATTATGCTATTTTTCCTCTTCAGCGTAAATATCTTTCTTATCAACGACTTTTACAGCGTCATCGTTTTTCAGCTTTTTGGAGATGGCGCGATATGGACCGGTGATCACTTCCTGGCCTTCGTCAATTCCTTTAGTGATCTCAATATAAGTATTATCCTGCACGCCGGTCTTAACCTCCTGCATCAAAGCTTTGCCATCTTTAATCAGGAAAACATACTCTTTTACTTCGTCTTTCGAAGCTGCCACATCTATATTGGCATCTTCTTCCTTTACCACACCAGAAGTATCTGCACGGGTTGTCACAGACTGGATAGGGACGGAAAGCGCATTATAAACCGTTTCCGTCTGGATATCAACCGTGGCAGACATACCCGGCCGGAAAGGCGAACGGATAACACTGGCGGTGTCGACTATTTCACGGTAGGATTCAGGAAGGATGCGGATCTTCACGTTGAAGTTAGTGATCTGGTCGGCGCTGACTCCAACAGTATTGGCCGAAGTAGAAATTTCGGTTACTATTCCTTTGAATTTCTTATCAAGGTAAGCGTCCACTTCGATCAGGCAGGTATCATTCAACGTGACCCTGACGATATCATTTTCATTCACTTCCACATTCACTTCCATACTTTCCAGGTTTGCTATACGCATGATTTCTGTACCTGCGGAAAATTGCGATGCGCCGGTCACTCGCTCGTTTTTCTCTACGCTTAGCTTGGACACTGTTCCATCATTGGGGGCTGTTATGGTAGTCTTGAACAGGTTTTCCTGTGCCTCTTTCAATGAGGCTTTGGAGCTTTCCACCCCGAACTCGGCGCTTTTGAGGCTTTCCTTAGCCGCATCTTTCCCGGCTTTGGCCACTTCATATGCAGATTTGGCTGCATCATAATCCGCATCGGAGATCACTTTCTGATCCCAAAGTGTTTTACTCCGGTTAAAGCTTAGCTCCGCGTTCCGGAACTGCGCTTCCACCTGGGCAACCTGTGCCCGTGCATTTGCTTCGGCGGCTTTCTGGGAATTCAGCATGGCTTGCATCCTGTCGAAATTAGCCCTGTAAATCTCCGGGTCAATCTTGGCCAGCAGGTCGCCTTTCTTTACCTGGTCGCCTTCCTTTACATACAGCTCGATCACTTCTCCGGAAATATACGGACTGATCTTGATGTCCTTCTCCGGCTGGATCTTGCCGTTGGCGGAAACCACTTCGATGATGGTCCTTTTTTCGACTTTCTCGGCAGTTACCTTGATTCCGCTTCGTTCAGTGCCCTTATTCATGGCAAGAATAATCAGGACGATGACGACCACTGCCCCGAGTGCAACCAGGATGATGTTCCTTCTTTTTTTAAAAAACTTCATAATGATGTATTTTTCGATCTGATCTTGAAGGTTCAAATGTAGGATTTTTTTGAAGATTTTACGGTTATCAACGGGTATATTTCATGAATTTCCGGATAAACGTCTAAAGTTGTTACACTAAGTTACACGAAGAAGCGCAAAGATTCACAAAGATTATTCGGGAATAATCTTTAAAAATTGTAATCTGAATTCTTTGTGAACCTTAGTGTAACCTTTGCGAAACTTTGTGTAACAACTAAAACTTGAGCAGGCAAATCAAATGGAAGAAGAAAAACCATTGCCTATTATTTATAAAGAAGTGAAATTAGATCATGGGTACCGGATTGATTTATTGGTTGAGAACAAAGTAGTTGTTGAAATCAAAACAGTTGAAATTCTAACAGAAGTGCATACAGCTCAGGTATTAACGTACATGAAACTTGGGAATTATAAATTAGGCCTTTTGATTAATTTCGATGTATTATTGCTGAAAACCGGGGTTAAAAGATTTATCAATTCTCTATAAGATGGAATCTTTCATCCCTGATCTTTTTCTACTTTTATAGAATGAAAATCAAATCAAAAATGAAACCTGTCTTTACTCATACCGTAATCAGAATCCTTCAGATTACTTTTGTCATTCAGTTTCTATTTCTTATTTCAATCTCCAGCCCTGCAATATCGCAGAAGCAGCCCATCAGCTCTTCCGACAGCCTCCACGCCACTCACTACGAGATCCATATCAGCAACATTGATTTCCAGGCGAAGTCGATCGCCGCTTCTACGACTGTCTGGCTGACACCCCTTGAAAACCCGGTCACTCCAATAAACCTGGAATTAATTCAACTGGCTGTCACAAATGTCTGGGTGGATAATATTCCGGTAACGAATTTCGAACAGACTGACAGCTTATTGATTATTCCGATCAGCGACCCTTTACAGCCGGGAGATACGGCGATGATAAAAGTGGATTATCATGGCGTTCCCTTCCACGAAAGCTGGGGTGGTTTTCATTTTTCCGGTGAATATGCTTTCAACCTTGGTGTGGGTATTAGCACCATCCCCCATAACCTCGGAAAGAGCTGGTACCCCTGCGTGGATAATTTCACCGACCGGGCGACATATGATGTTTTCTGCACCCTGCCGGCCGGTAAGATAGCCGTCGGCGGTGGTTTGCTGGTCGAAGAGATCGATAATGGCAACGGAACCATCACCTATCACTGGAACCTTGGACAAACCGTTCCCACCTACCTCTCGTCGCTGGCTGTAGGAAATTATGTAGCTGTCAATGATACCTTTAACGGCATTAACGGCCAGGTGCCAATTAACATCTATGTCAGACCGCAAGACACCAACAAAGTGGCCGGCACCTTCGTTAACCTGAAAGAGATCCTTGCCATTTATGAAGACTGCATGGGCCCTTATTCCTGGGACCGTGTCGGTTATACCGGCACTACCATCGGCGCAATGGAGCATGCCACCAATATTTTCATCCCCCACAGCACCATCACGGGCAGCACCAGCTACGAATCGCTCATGGCGCATGAACTTACCCACATGTGGATGGGCGACAAAGTAACCTGCTCATCGGCGCAGGAGATGTGGATCAACGAAGGCTGGGCGACTTTCTTCGGAATGTATTATGCCCTTGCACTTTACGGCGACGAATCAGCCTTTAAGCAGGAGTTGCGCGTCAAAAATGGCAGTATATTGCAATATTGCCATACTTCTTCTGGCGATGGTTCCTATTTCCCGCTGAACCAGATACCACAGGAATATACCTACGGCACGTCGGCATATGACCGCGGCGCCACCGTATGCCAGGCACTTCGCTTTTACCTTGGCGACAGCCTCTTCTTCGGAACCCTCACAGCTTTTATTGATGAATTTGCTTTTCAGTCAGTTTCTTCTTACGACATGCGGGATTTCATGACAAATTACACCGGCACTGATATGGGCGGTTTCTTCAATAATTTTGTCCTGAATTCAGGAACACCGCATTATTCAGTAGACTCATTCAATGTGGTGATCAGAAATAAAAGTTTCTGCGATGCCACTGTTTATGTGAAACAAAAGCGGCATGGGCCGGCGTTTACCGGCGATGGTAACATCATGGAGGTGATGTTCATGGATAATGACTGGCACTCTTATACCGATACGATCCATTTCGACGGGAAGACAGGGTTTTCCGTAACAACCCTACCCTTCTGGCCCACCGTCGTGCTGGTGGATCCGGAGGAAAAAATGTGCGATGCCACGACCGACAATTACAAGACTATTAAAACAACCGGAAGTTACACTTTTGAAAAGACTCTCTTCAGTATGGTTGTCGAAAATATCAGTGATTCGGCTTTCATCCAGGTCACACATAACTGGGCCCCGCCCGACAGCCTGGAAGAACCTGTCACAGGTCTGCGCCTGTCGGATTACCGCTACTGGCGGATCGACGGCATTTTTCCAGAAGATTTCCAGGCCACAGGCAAGTTCTTCTATTCCGCTAATAATTATCTTGATAATACACTGATCACTTCTTCATCCGATACCGTTATCATACTTTACCGGAGAGGGGCAATGGAAGACTGGCAGGAGGTGGAATTCGAGAAAATCGGGCCATGGAACATCGGGAACATCATTGTCGACAACCTGAAGACCGGCGAGTACACACTTGCTGTAAAAGATTCAGGTGTCGGCTTTGCGGAGCCAAATCTTCCGGAAAAAATAATTCTGGACATTTATCCGAATCCCTCATCCGGAAGTTTTACCATCATTTCCGGCAGTAAGGCTGATGGGGAGATCAGGATCTACACTAATACGGGCACATTGGTGAAGGCCTTCCCCGTCCAGGCCGGCCAGGACCTGGTCAACTGGTCGCCGGAAGGACTCGCTTCAGGGAATTACCTGGTTGCTCTTTACAGGGAAAATAGTCCCGGGCCGGAGATCAGAAAGGTCTTTTATTTGCCTTAAAGCTTAGCGTGCGATTGTATCGCATGCCTGTAAATTCATTAAGAAATAATCAACACTGCATGAAGGAAATATCATCCATCAAAGATTCCCCTCTCTCTTCCGGACGTCTGTTATCACTGGATGCGCTCAGGGGTTTCGACATGTTCTGGATCATTGGGGCCGAGGGAATTGTCCATGCGTTGAAAGAGGCAACGGGCTGGGGTTGGGCCATATGGATGTCAGGCCAGCTTGATCATGTCGAGTGGAACGGGTTCAGGTTTTATGACCTGATATTCCCACTGTTCCTTTTCCTCAGTGGCGCGACGATGCCATTTTCCCTGACCCGCCAACTGGAGAAAGGCATCCCAAAAAAGAAGATCTATCTGCATGTGGTGCGGCGGGGATTATTGTTGGTTTTACTGGGTTGCATTTATAACGGTTTGCTGCAGTTTGATTTTGAGCATCAGCGCTATGCCAGTGTGCTGGCACAGATCGGCATTGCTTACATGCTGGCAGCTTTTATTTTTCTGAATACCGGATGGAAAGGACAGGCTGCCTGGGCGGCTGGGATCGTACTGGCTTACTGGGCAGCCATGAAACTCATTCCCGTTCCCGGCTTTGGTGCCGGCGTGCTTACCAGGGAAGGAAGCCTGGTTACCTATGTGGATCAGATGCTTCTGCCGGGCAGGTTTCATGAAGAGATCTTCGATCCGGAAGGCATCCTGGTAAAGATCCCCGCTATTGCAACAGCCCTGCTTGGCGCCCTGGCCGGCTGGTGGCTGAAACAAAAGAAGACGACAGAGTACTATAAGGTTAATTATATGGTCCTGGGTTCAGTATTATTCTTCCTGCTGGCCTATCTGATCGGGCAATCTTTCCCCATCAACAAAAAACTCTGGTCTTCCTCCTTCATATTCCAGACCGCAGCTTGCAGCACCCTTCTTCTCGCATTGTTTTACCTGGTTATCGATGTGTGGAGGATTCGTGGCTGGGCCTTTTTCTTTGCGGTGATCGGGATGAACTCAATAACGATCTATATGGCCACCGGGATAATAGATTTCTGGCACACCGCTGATTATTTTTTTGGTGGTGTCGCCCGGCTATATGGGGAAAACTGGAGCCAGGTAATCCTGGCCATCAGTGTGGTGCTCATCGAATGGGGTTTTCTATATTTCCTGTACCGGAGGAAGATTTTCCTCAGGGTCTGATTCCTGGCCATGTGTCACGGACGAGCGCTTACTCTGGGGCAGATTTATTTATGTTTTAAATATTTAATCCTCACGTTTTTGAAGTTATTGTTTTGATTGCCAGACTTCACTTCAAGTGTAATAATCTTTTCTTTCAGATCAATAATTCGGCGAAATTCAAAATTGTATAATCCTGTTTGCCATTCATTTAACTGTTTTTCGGAAAAACAAATAAAAGATCGGTCAACCCAATAGTAATTGTGATGGCTGCTTGTATCATTTATGCTTAATATTATTTTGGAATTATTCTCATTATCATATTCATTATCAATCAACACCTGTATAATACTTACATATTCAAAATCAGGTATATCACGGCTATTACCATTATAAATCACATTATGTGCATTCTTAGAAGTATTTATATCGCCAATTAAAAATTCTTTTACAGTATGATAATTATTGTAATTGTAATTCTTTTTCCAGACCAAACCTTTGTACCTGTCTTCTGTTTTCAAAAACACTTTCCAGTACTTTTCCTTATCCATATCAATCCAATGAAGAATATACTCTTTGTATTGATAGGTCTGAATAATGTTAAGTGGGATGGTTAAAAATGACAAGAGAATGATAACTATTTTCATTCCCTTCATTATTCCACCCAACATGAGTGCAAAAGGGATAAAGAACACCGTATAGTAATCAATGTATGCTCTCAATCCGTAACTACAACCATAGAACCATGAATGCCAGGATGAAAGAACATAAGTAAGGATTATAAAAAAAGATATCCATGTAAAAACCAGATAGTATTGTCGTTTATAAGTTAACCATATGAGGCTAAGCAAGGAAATGAACAATATGGGAGTATAAACAAAGAGACCTTTCTTGTAACTAAACAAGATATTAAAGATCTGGGGATCTAAGAAGTTGAAACTTTCTCCCTGATAAGAATATATTAAAAATTTTCCTGTCTGCAAATACCAAAGTAAACATTGAATGAAAAATAGACCGAAAATTAAAAATATGCCGATCAGTAGTTTTTTAGGATTACGCAAAAGATGAATAAATCCATCTTTAAGAGATATTAGCGAACCAGCAATAAAAGGAACAAATAAAATAGTGAGGACATTTATTTGACGGAGAATGATTATCAATCCCAAAAAAAGACAAGCTAAAATAAATTGATTTAAATTTCCCTTTCTAAGATCAATACTCCGTTAAAAATTCATGCAGCTAATCTACCGATATTCAGGCACTCCTCATAGAGGCTTCTGTATTTTTCGCAACTCATGTCGAGGGCTAACTTTGAAAAAATAAAATCCGTTATAAACT
>JALNZD010000007.1 GCA_023229505.1 Bacteroidales bacterium
GCTGAGAAATTAACAGGCTCTTGGCCTTGTATCACTGAGTGATGGTATTTTGTTGCGAAAAATCCCCCTGCGCTTCAAAAAATCGGATGGTTATTATTAAAATGGGGGACATTATGGACAGACACTAATTATATAAATTTGTAAAATTCTGATAATTAATGGCCAGATACCACCAACAAAACGGCGACCGGGAAGTAGCAAAGAAAAAGATCACACGGGAAGGCATTAAGAGGCTTTATCGCTTATTCCGCTTCATCGGGCCGCAGAAATACGTCTTTATTGCAGGCCTGGCATTTCTCATCCTTTCCAGCCTGACCACACTGGTTTTTCCGATGCTTATCGGTGAACTGCTGGATTCAGCAACGAAAGGGACTTTGGATAAAATCAACCAGTTAGGATTTATCCTGATCATCGTTTTCCTCGTAAATGCCGTTTTTTCCTATTTCCGGATTTACCTGTTTGCCGTTGTGACCCAAAAAACGCTGGCATTACTCAGGCAAACAACCTATAACCACCTGATCAAGCTTCCGATGTCGTTTTTTTCAAGCAGGCGCTGATCCCGGTGGAGAGGTTTATTTGTTTCATTCATCGTCTTTGCCTTGTTCGGCTCTATTATCGGGGTGATCTGGTATGGGGTTTACCTGATCAACCAGGGGGCCGGCCTTTCCACCGGTGATTTGCTGAAATTTGTCCTTTATTCGGTATTTATCGGTGGATCAATCAGTGGGGTGGCTGATCTTTATTCAGATATACAAAGATCGATCGGTGTATTTCCCGGAGGGGTTGGAAACCCTGGTGGGAGAAAGAGGGATCCAATTATCCGGAGGTCAGCGGCAGCGTATTGCCATCGCCCGTGCGATCCTGAAAAACCCGGCTATCCTGATCCTGGATGAAGCCACCAGTTCGCTGGATTCCGAAAATGAACGCCTGGTGCAGGAAGCCCTGGAGAAGCTGATGGAAGGCAGGACCTCCTTCGTGATCGCCCACCGCTTATCCACCATTCATAAAGCCGACAAGATCATTGTGATAGACCATGGCGAGGTTAAGGAAATGGGGACACACGAAGAACTGCTTGCCCTGGAGGATGGTATCTACTATCAGCTTACGAAGCTGCAGATTAATGTGATTGCTTAAGGGAAGTTGACAAGTAGGCAGTTGACAGTTGACAGTCATATGGTAGTGATCAGGATACCGATTTGATAAGAAAGCGATAAATCAAATATAGTTCAAGATGTGAAGCAATTAATTTCAATCATAATTGAATTTAATATTACATTTGTAGCATTCATCAATTACAATTGAAACAATGATATTCCCCTTCAGAAGTTATAAACCCAGGCCTCTCTATATTGAAAGAATAAAACCTTTCATCGGTTTGGATATTATCAAAGTGATTACAGGCCAACGGCGTGTTGGCAAGAGCTATTTGCTTTATCAGCTTATGGATATGATTAACATTACATACCCAGGCAGTACCATTGTATATCTGAACAAAGAGCTGGATGAATTTTCAGGTATCACCAATGATAAGGAATTGCTTGAGTTCGTATATCAAAACAAAGGGAAAACGGGTAAAACTTCTCTTTTCATTGATGAAATACAGGATATCACCGATTTCGAAAAAGCCCTGCGCAGCCTGCAAGCCGACGGCAGCTATGACATTTATTGCACCGGAAGTAATGCCAGTATGTTATCAGGCGAGTTGGCAACTTACCTCAGTGGCCGGTATGTTGAATTCAAAGTGTTCAGTCTTTCGTATCCAGAATTTCTGAGCTTCCACCAAAAAGAAGATTCCATTGAAACATTTACAGAATATCTCCAAAAAGGAGGGTTGCCTTATCTCATCCATTTGCCTGATGAACAGCATATTGTAAATGAATATCTCAGGAATATTTACAGTACAATTCTTTTTAAGGATGTTGTAACACGCTACGGAGTAAGAAACGTCCCCTTTCTTGAAAACCTGGTGCGGTTTCTTTGCGATAACACAGGGAGCCTTGTTTCGGCCAAAAAGATCAGTGATTTTCTGAAATCCCAACGCATCAACATCTCTACACAGGTTGTGTTGAATTATTTGGGATATCTTGAATCGGCGTTTTTTCTGTTCAAGGCAAACCGCTCTGATATTACCGGGAAAAAAATATTTGAAGTAGGCGAAAAATATTATTTCGAGGACCTTGGCCTGCGGAATTCAATCATTGGATACAAAGTTGCCGACATTGGTAAGATCCTTGAAAATATCGTGTATATTCACCTTAAGATTGCTGGATTTACTATCTATGTGGGAAAATCGGGGGATAAAGAGGTGGATTTTATTTGCGAAAAAAACGGAGAAAGGATTTATGTACAGGTTTGTTACCTGTTATCAAGCCAGGAAACGATCCAACGGGAATATGGCAGCCTGATGGAAATACCGGATAATTATCCCAAATACCTGGTGACTATGGATGATGTGGGTAAAACGACCAGTTACAAGGGTATAGAACATTTTCATGCAAAAGATTTTTGCTTGAATCTGATGGCAAAATGAAACCTGTGATTGACAAAACCCTCAGGGCTTATCTGAATTGTTTATCAAAACTGGCTGGAAGTTAAAAAAAACTACCACAATTTTATAATTTTCTTCGCCATCTTAATGACCTTCCCCAGGGTTTCCAACCCTCGGGTTGGAAACCCTTCCTTTCCTCACGATAATAGCTGATTGTCCGCTCCAATGCCTCCTCATGGCTGTATTTCGGCTTAAACCCGAAATCGCGCCGGAACGAGAAGCTCCCTTATGATGGCTTTTCCTAAAAACCCGGCCCCACCGGTAACCAGGACATTATATTTTTTCTGTGAGAACATAATTTATCTTTGACATAAATTTCAGCCTGCAAAGAAACAAAGAATATGAGAAAAGAGATGTATCTCATTCGCGGTAATGCAAAAGAAGATCACCGGCATTTTACTGACCGCATACTAAACATGGCTATTACAACAGCAGAGCTAATCAATCCGGAGGCCCTTAAGGTTACCCTGACACAGGAGCCTCCTCCAAAAATATCTGTCATCCCGTTCAGGAAAAGCAAGATAGCTGTTTTCTCTGTTTATAAAGAAGATCATGTAAAGGTTGATTTTTTAATGAAATCCGAAGGATTTGCCGGGGCCTTCACGGTAGAGGAAGCGCTCCCGGTGTCTTATGAAAAAACATGGGCTGATCGTGAACCGACGCCGGGCATCTGCCTGCTCACCCTTTTCCACCGGAAACCGGGGATCAGTTATGATACTTTCATCCACCGCTGGCACAACGGCCACACCCCCCTGTCACTAAAGCTTCATCCCCTGTGGAATTACAACCGGAATGTCGTTATTCAAAAGATTTCTGAACATCCTGACTGGTACGACGGCATTGTGGAAGAGCAAACCTGTACCAGGTCGGAACTGATGAATCCATTTAAGTTTTTTGGCAATCCCCTGGAGATAGCTGGCAATATGTACGCGGTTTATACTGATACCAAATCGTTTCTGGATTATAAAAGAATTGAAACCTACCTGGCGATGGAATATCACATCGTGAGTTAACAGGATTTCCAACCTGAGATGTCATCTCAAAATCAAATCAAAATAACTAAACCAATGGAATATAAACGTCTCTGGACCCCGGACACTGATCTTGCTAAAAAGTCACAGATGTGCCAATATATGGAGTTTGTGAACGCCTATTCTGACAGGAAGTTTAAAACCTATGACGAGCTCCACCGCTGGAGCGTAGAAAACATTCAGGCATTCTGGGGAACTTTCTGGCATTACAGCGGGATCAAATTTTCCGTTGATTTCGACCAGGTTGTGGATGATCCGAAGAAAATGCCTGGTGCCAGATGGTTTCACGGGGCCCGGCTCAACTTCGCCGAAAACCTGCTGCAACGGCGCGACAATCATCCGGCCATCATTTTTCGTGGTGAAAACGGCTACACACGGATATTCTCCTTCGGTGAATTATACGAAGAGATCCACCGTGTGGCCGAAGGCCTGAAGCGGCTTGGCGTGAGTAAGGGTGATCGGATTGGGGCCTTTATGCCCAATATACCGGAAACCGTTATCGCCATGCTGGCCGCGGCTTCCCTAGGCGCCATCTGGTCGTCGACCTCGCCCGATTTCGGGATCAAAGGGGTGCTCGACCGGTTCAGCCAGATCGAGCCGAAGATAATCTTCGCCGTGGATGGCTATTTCTATAACGGAAAACATTTCGATTCGCAGGAAAAACTCCGTGGAATCCTTGGGGAGCTTCCTACCATTGAACACGTGGTGATGGTTAATTTCACCGGGAAGCCCGATTTGGAAGGTATCCCAAATGCTATATCCTGGGAAGCTTTGGCATTACCGGTTGAAGGAGATATGAACTTCGTTCAGCTCCCCTTCGACCATCCGCTTTACATCATGTACTCTTCCGGCACTACGGGCCTGCCGAAAAGCATTGTCCATTCCGCAGGCGGCACCCTGATCCAGCACCTGAAAGAACTTAAACTGCATTGCGATGTACGCCCGGATGACGTTGTCTTCTATTTCACCACATGTGGCTGGATGATGTGGAACTGGTTCGTGAGCAGCCTCGCTCTTGGCGCCACTATCGTCTGTTTCGACGGAAATCCTTTCTATCCCGGACCGGAAGCGCTTCTCCAACTGGCTGATGAACTGAAATTTACCCTCTTCGGTACCAGTGCCAAATACATTGCCTCTCTCCAGCAAGCCGGCGTCAAGCCAAAAGAAATATCAGGCTTTCCTTACCTTAGAGCCATAACTTCAACAGGATCCCCATTGGCTGATGAAAGCTTTGAATATGTTTACGACAAATGGAAAAAGGATGTTCAGCTATCTTCTATCTCAGGCGGTACTGATATTATCTCCTGTTTTATGCTGGGGAGCCCCATTTTGCCCGTTTATCGCGGAGAGATCCAATGCCGCGGGCTGGGTATGGATGTTGATTGCTTTGATGACAGCGGAAAGCCGGTCATTGATAAACAGGGCGAACTGGTTTGCAAGTCCGCGTTCCCCTCCATGCCCATCTATTTCTGGAATGACCCGGATGGCAGGAAATACCACAGTGCCTATTTTGAGAACTTCCCTGGAATATGGTGCCATGGCGATTATATGGTGCTAAGCCCGCATGGCGGGATCACCATGCTTGGCCGGTCTGATGCCACGCTGAACCCCGGCGGCGTTCGGATCGGAACGGCTGAGATCTACCGGGTGGTGGAAAATATGGAAGAAATCGAAGATTCAGTGGTTATCGGGCAACAATTTGAAGGAGACGAAAGGGTAATCCTGTTTGTAAAGATGAAACCAGGTTTTGAACTGAACGAAGATCTTCTCAAAAAAATCCGGACCAGTATCCGCCAGCAATGCAGCCCCCGGCATGTTCCGGCTGTAATCCTCACCACACCTGACGTGCCGTATACCATCAACGGGAAAAAAGTAGAGGTTGCCGTAAAAAAACTCATCCAAGGGCAGGAAGTCAAAAACCAGGATGCGCTGAGGAACCCGGAGTGTTTGGAATTTTATAAGTTAGTGGTTATTGGTTAGTGGTTATTGGTTAGTGGTGGTCATAAAGTTGTCATTAGGTAGTCAATTACCCAATAACCATTAATCATTCCTCACTAAAAACTAAACTTAACTGACAGAAATACCTGGGAAGGACGTAAAAAATAACTGGATTCCCAAACTATGAAGGCATTTGCCTGGTATGTTGTATAGGTTTTACTGTTGAAGATGTTGTTCCAGCGGAATTCGACATCAATTTTTCGTTTTGTAATTGTGTAACGGTATAGAAAATCAACAAAGAGGTTATTGTCGCCCTGGCATTTGTAATATTCGGATGAAATGCTGATCAGTTGGCTTTTTGTTGGAAAAGCAAAGACATTGAAGTTGTTTCTCAAGATGGAAATGTTGCCCTTCTTTTCATTTTCGATAAAGGTTTGAATATAACTTGCATTTAATCCATATTCTGCATTCAGCCATTTGGTTATGCGAATATTTAGCTCGGGTTTGAAGTTGAACAATATACTTGTGGCAATAAATAATTCTCCATTCATCAATGACTTTCCCCGGCGCTGATTGTAGTTAGCATGAAAGCTGATGGTTGTTTTAGTTACAGCAAAATACTTACTGGTATATGCCTGCAGGTTATGGGAATAGCTTGTATTAGGCAACTCAACCGCTTGTATTATAGTTGTCCCGTCAGACTGAACTTTGTTACCGTATATCAAGTTATTATGACTAAAAACATAGATATAGCTGAAGGAGTTAAAAAAGGAAGTGATAGGGTTGCGGTATGACAGATTCAATGAAAAATTGTTACTGGAAGTTTCTGAAAGGGGCGCTGCATTCTGGCTAAGGTCACGATAGTTTCTCAGGATAAAACCGAAGTTTACCCTGTCAATGTCGCCTAATCGGTTGGCATAGCTCCATGAGCCTCTCACGCGCCAAAAACCGTTAATCCGGTAATCCACCGATAGATGAGGATCGAACAGTAAGCGGCTGAGTTTCTGCTCCCCTTCTGATGTCAAATCATCCATATATATCTGTTGCCAGCTAAGCGGTAGCCTGGCCTTGAGTGTAAGGCCTGACTTTCTGTATTCAACTTCAGTTTGCAAATAGGCGCGGGTATGGCGGCCGTCAAGTTTATTGATAAAGCTGGGTCCGGCTTCACGCTCTTCTTCCTGCTGTGTGATAAAGATATTACTTTCGAGCATCTGCCGGCGGTAAGCTATACCTAGCCGGGGATTGATATTTAGTCTTTTCCAACTCAACACCAGGCTGGCTGAGTGGTCAGCATAAAAGTGTTTCAAATCCATTTGCTGGAGTACCTTTTTGTAAGACTCACCATAGTTCAGGTTCTCCTCGAACTGGCCGGGGCTAACTGCCAGGCTATGCGGACTATGGTCGTAAGTAATAAAGGACCAAAATTCCACCAGATATTTACCCACCGGGTTTACTGTTCTCAATTCGTTTGAAATGGCCTTAAAAGGATCTTTCAGTGATTGGACAATATCTTCACTTCCTGTATTAATCACTCCCGTCTGTTTGTCCCATCGCGATTGTATCTTCAACTCATTATTCAGGTAATTGTTCTTAACATTGCGGGTTAGTGTGAACTCACTATTCAGGTAATTGTCGTGAAGCCGGTTATTGAAATCTTCTGTAAATGTTAGGGTGTCGCTAGGAGTATAGAGAGTGCGTTGCAGGGCAGCCTGTTCCCCTTGAATGTCGTTTATATAATAAAGGTTGGCTCTTAACTGAAAATCCCGGCTGATGCGCTGTAGTCCATTGAAATTAAGTAAGTTTATGTTGTTATCAAGGTAACGGTTCATGGAAATTTCAGGAGGATTTACATCTATTATTTGTAACATTCCAGGGTTTTCAGCAGGGCGGTCTACATTCTTGAGTAAATCTTCCAGGGTCAAAACTTTGAGTTGTTGAGAAACATCATTACCCGTGTTGTTGGTTTGATAAGAAGCTAACACTTGAAAGTTTTTGGTGAAGATCATGGGCGTAATGTTAACATCCCAAAGAAAAGGCTTGACCCCTGTTCCCAGTTTGGCAGTACCTGTGGTGGTGATATCGTGTTTGAGCTTAAGGTTAAGTGAAGGCTGGTAGGATGTGGTTCGTTCTTCCAGAATTCGGATTGGCTGGTGATTTTCGAGTATTTCAACGACGCTGACAGAGCTTTGGGGGAGATTTTTACTTACAACCCCATAACGGCCATCCATCAGGTCGAGCCCTTCCACGTAAAACTTTTGAAGAGGTACTCCCTGGTAAAGAATACGTCCGTTGGGTTCAACTTCTATACCCGGCATACGGCGCAATACATCTTCTATCGCCCTGTCCTCTTTTACCGCGAACGAACTTACCAGATAGCTGATGGTGTCACCCCTTTGTTCGATGGGTGATGCTTTTATCGTGATGCCTTTCAATTGTTTTACATCAGGAAGAAGCTCGAATTGCAAGTTTTGTGAGGTATTGGCAATGCTACGGTATTCTTTGCGGTATTGAATGGAACTCACCTCAATATCAAGGCTGTCTGAAGTGCTGTTTACACTGGTTTGGAAATGCCCCTGATCATCGCTTACCGCGAAAGCCACAAGCACCTTACTGCCAGGATTATACACCAGTATATTGATATTTGACAAGGCTTCACCTTCGGTATTCATCACCCGACCCTGAAGGTTCACCTGCCCCCAAAGGTTTTGCCAGAAAAGCAATGTAATTATAAACGCTGCTAAAAATCGCATATGACTGGTACCCGCTGGCTTTCAATTTATATTTTACTTTCGCTTTAACTCGATGGGATTGTTATCCTCGGCCATCATTCTCACGGCACTTTGTTGTTCTTCGTCACTGAAGCCTCTGTTTTTTGCCCAACTTAAAATGTTATCACGATGAGCATCTTTGGCTTTAAAAAAACCCTGTTTTGTGGTTTCAATGTATTGCCTTTCCGCATATTTAATCATAAGTTCATTTGAAGGTTTTTCGATAGATACCAGTTCAAACACATAATGATTACGGGTATCATAAACCGTTATAATCAAACCAGGCAGGCCATTGAATACATAGGGACCGTCATTTGAAGGAATTTCAGGACTAAACCAGGCAACCCAGCTTCTGCCTCCAAAATCGCAGGTGGCTTTTTGTGCTTTGTATCCATTGATAGTAGTCGTATCATTATCTAATTGCCACTTAAACAAATCAAGGTTTTCTTCATATTTTAGATGATTAGGAGAAACATAATCAGTAAAGGAAATTTTTCCTTTAGGAAAATTCTTATAAATCCTGTACACAAGATGTGGCATGGGGGGCCTTTGATTCAAATACTCCTGAAGTTGAGATTCAGTGGCGATTTTTTTCATGTCATTTTCGAAAACATAAGAATTATTGCTTAAAAATTGACTGATATTTTTTCCTAAAAAAAGCAACATATTATCCTGCCTTATAAAGTTTGGATTTAACGAATCTTCCTGATATTTCAATGAATAAGTAACGACATATTCAGCCGGTTCCAAGTCTTTTACGGGATAGTCGGCCAGCAATTGTGAGAATGAAGGCTCAGACCATATTATTATAATAATGATAAAAAGTATTCGCATGATAAAATATTTTTAAATTAGAATCATAATGATGATTAGTTTGTCAAATTAAATATAATGAAATTGAAATAGAAACTTAGTTCTATACTGATTTCGTCAGATAGAACTAAGTTTCATTACTTTGTCAAATTAAATATTTCATCTTAATTAATTGCTCCACAAAGTACCTCATAACCTTGCACCAAATCTTCCCAATCACAAACTAATAAATAGTGTTGTGACCCATTGCTACATGTTATTATTACGGTAAAGCAATCAGGAACAGGAGCGGGAGCAGCTTCGGATACATTGGATGTTCCAAAGGCGAGTAGCCCCAAAAATGCAAGAATAATTAATAATTTTTTCATTATTTCTTATTTTTTATTGTTGAAAAAATGTAAAATGTGAGAAGTGAATTTTTGCGATCTAACTTACTTCTCAATATGCTCTGTCTAATGGTGTCTAGGCTCGCATTTTCCATGAAAAGCCACCCCGCATCAACCAGCCAAACACGGGGTGACTTTGTTTGTCAAACTTGTTCTTGCCAATAAAAAAAATATATTTATTGCAACAATAGGATAAATACGCGTAATGTTTGTCGTCATTTATCGGGTTGTTTGAGCAGATGAAACCAAGTACGGGAAATGCTTGAACATGAAAGATATTGGCAAATAAAAAAAGAAAGAAGTTTATGCCATAGTTTAAAAAAGCCTCCGGTATTCCGATTGATAATAGAATCGGCGTACAAAAGCAGGACTGGGGGGGGGGGGGGCTAAATGCCTTTATACCAAAACAGTTTGGCAGCCTTCTAAAAATATTGCTTTGTATTTTTGGATGAAATGACATTTCTCATTTCCGATTAAATTGCACCTAAATTAGCAATAATTATAATACAAATGGAAAAATATGGTGAATATTTTATATTTTAATTTGTTTTATTGCAACAATTGGCGGTTAAAAAAATCAATAATTAAATTATCTTATGAAAACATTGTCTCATTGCAGTAATGTCTTCGCAATGAATTTCAGTTAGCTTTGTAAAGTATTGGCAATGTTTCGGTATTCATTACCCGACCCTGAAGGTTCACTTGCCCCCAAAGGTTTTGCCAGAAAAGCAATGTAAAAATAAACACTGTTAAAAATCGCATATGACCGACACCCACTGGCTTTCAATTTATATATTACTTTCGCTTTAATTCGATGGGGTTGTTGCGTTCTTCCATATTTCTTGCAGCATTTTGTTGTGCCACGCTGCCAAGGCCTGCTTCTTTAGCGCTGCTGATAATATCGTCACGAAAAGCATCTTCCGCATGGAAAAATCCCTCTTTGGTGGTTTCAATATAATCCTTCTCTATCATATTAATCATCACTACATATCCGGGCTTTTCGGGTCTGATAACAATCCTTGAAACTCGGCAAGAGAAGTTATCCGTCTCGTTATAGTATCGAAAACAAATAAATCATTGCTTATAAACTTGCTGATGTTTTTCCCAAAAAGAGCAACATATTATCCTGTCTGATAAAGTCCGGATTTAAGGAATCCTGCTGATATTTCAACAAATAGGTAAAGATTAACTCAGTAGGTTCCAATTCTGTTATCGGATAATCAAATCGCAATTGAGCAGATGCCGGCAGGGAAAATAACAACATTAATAAAAATTGTCAATTATCCTCTGTCTATCCTCATTTTCCTTATCACGCTTATGAGATAGTTCAATGAAAGTAATTTTTTGTTCCTCTTTAAAATAGGCATAAATCAACCGTAATCCTGAATTTACTCCACTGCCTTTCAGCGCTTTACAGGCAATCTTTTTCACTTTGATGATGCATGTTTTCAGACCCAGTCCATCAATACGAAAACTGAAAGGTGGTCTTTCATCGGGCATTACTTCCAGAACTCTCCTGACAATCTCCAGGTCATCATTCAGTGTCCTGTATTTCTTTAACAGGGTTTTCAAATCCTTTCTGAATTCGGTTAATTCATCAAAAGTCATTGTTCTTCAATTTCGTCCTCATAGTCTCTCACAGAATGGGGAGATTCTCTGTAAAAAACCAATTCGTAATTAATTTCTTCTCCCTCTTTTGAAACCAACCAGGGCATATCTTTATGAGAATAATTGCTGATCCTGGCAGCCGACCAATCACTCATTTGCTCAATAACCCTGTCGATAACTTCTTTTTCACTGGCTTTTAACTGGGTCAGATCCGCTTTCACCAAAGGCAGGTAGCGGGCTTGCGGATAGTCATGATATTCTGTTTTCACTCTTTGTAATTGACTTTGGTCAATCATTTGGTTAATGATTGCGTCTAACTTTTGCGGAACCGGTCCGTAAGGTAACTTCCGATAACTGGCGCCTGTCAATTGCTCTTCATACAATTCGTAGTAGTTGAAATCGGAGAAATACAACAACTTGTAAAGGACAGTTTCACCGACATTCGGTTTACCTGCACACCGTTCAAGAATGTATAAAAGCACATTCTTAAACTTATTGACTTGCAAATTGGGAACAGAAATACGCTCTTGCTGTATTTTGGTTTTCATTTCTGCATTAATTTCAATTTCCTGGCTGACCTTGTAATCGCTTGACATAAAATCATCTAAGGAAAAACCCAAGACCATTGACAAACTTTGTAATTCAAGAATATCAACACTTCTATTCCCTAACTCTATCTGAGCCAAAGACGGTCGGGAAATCTTGATGCTCTTTGCCAAATCTTCCTGAGACAGCCCTTTCCGTTTGCGAAGTTCGGCTATCCTTTGGCCTATTTGTTTTTGCGACAGTTTTATGCTCATATTAATTGGCGTTTTGCTTTACAACGGGACAAAGATAAGAAATGTTTCAATACAAAACAATAGTTTGTTTAAATATAAAACATTTATTTTTCAACTGTCAACTGCCAACTGTAAACTGCCAACTCATTTTACTTTTCCCTATCTTTATCGTAATATAATCAGAAGCCAAAATTATTCTATGCTGACTGACCTGCAGGAAATCATTGAAAGCGTTAAAAAAGGCGATCAGGCCGCGTTCCGCAGAATAGTGGAGGAATACCGGCAGCAGGCTTTCAGCCTGGCGTTCCGGATAATGTGCGACGAAGAAGAGGCACGGGATGTCGTCCAGGAAAGTTTTATCAAGGTCTGGCAAAAGATAGAAACATACGACATGACGCAGAAATTTTCAACCTGGCTTTACAAGATAGTCGCCAACAGTGCGATAGACCGGTTAAGGCAGATCAAAAGGCACAACCTGGTCAACCTTGAAAAAGTCATCAGCCAATTAGATCACATCAATCGTGAGATCACGCAGATGGAGGTCGATAATAAAGAAACCACCGAGCTCATCAGGTGGTTGGCAGAAGGACTTCCTGAAAAACAACAGATTGTATTTGTCTTGAGGGACCTCCAGGGCATAGAATCTTCGGAAGTCCGGCAAATCCTCAACCTGTCAGAAAACTCGGTGAAAAGTAATTTATATCATGCCCGGAAAGCAATAAGGGAAAAACTGCTCAAAGTAATAAAATAAGAGATCACCATGGAATGCATCAATGTCAGAAAGGAAATTGAACGGTTGGTTTATCTGGATAATCAGAACCTGGGTGATGAAATATACCGTCACATCGAATCCTGCAGGGCTTGTGCCCAATACCTGGAAGAGACCAGGCTGGTCGCCGGTAAGATTGCTGGAATACGCCACAGGGAGCCCATTTTAAAAAATCCTGAGGGGTTTACTGAAGATATCATGAAAGCTATCCAAATAGATTCAAAAGAGAATCATTTCCAAATAACTGAAAAATCCGGAAAATTCCCGGTTATCACATTCCTGCAGCGATTATTGGCTGCAGCTTCGGTTTGCCTATTCCTGGTCTTTGGTTATGAGGAGTATGTTGTGGTGGATAAAATCTCCCGACTGGAGAAGCAAAATGCAGCAATCTCCCAATCTTCTCAATACCGCAGTGCCTTAAAGCTAAAAAAAACCATAAGTATTCTCTCGGCTGATCCGGAAATGCTCAATCAGTATACAGAATTAAAAACAAAAAAGATAAACCTCCGGACATTGCTCAAGGCGGCTATGTATGCCGATGTGGCCGGTATCACCCCGGATGCTCCTGGATGGCTAAAAAGGTCTGACTATAATGCTTCAATATCGCCTTTCATGTCCATCCTTAAACAATTCGATTCAACCCATTATACCATACAACGATGAAAACACAAAACATCATTTTATCGCTAATCATCATGCTGCTATTGGCATTCAGCGCCTGCCGGGAGATTACGGTCACCACGAAGGTTAACCCTGACGGGACTTTTACCCGGATCATCACAGTTACCGGTGACTCATCGGATGTTTTCAAAACTGATTTACCGTTCCCGGTAAACGAAACATGGGAACAGAAGTCCTCGAAGAATCCGTCAGACAGTACGAAGTATATGGTAACCTATACCAAATCTTTTAGGAACAGTGATGATCTCAAGACAGAAATCAAAGGTGATACCAGTGAGTATAGAAATCTTGACCGTGATATATCGGTTACAAAAAGGTTCCGTTTTTTCTTTTCCTACCTAACTTTCAATGAGGTTTATAAATCCGCCAATCCATTCAATAAACTGGATTACCGGGATTACCTTACCGAAGATGATATCCTGTGGGTCAACGACCAGAAGATACCTGTCTCTGAAGCTGACAGCACACGCAAAGAGGAAGCCGAAGATAAATTCTCGGTTTTCCTCACCAAATCTGCCGTGGCAGAAGTGGAATCCGTATTGCAGGATGGAATTAAAAGACTGAACAATCCTCAGCTAAATCCTGTGGATCTCTCCATTTATTATGACAGCCTCTATAAAAATATGGAAGGCTTGAACTTTATGAATGGGATTGATTTTATTGACTTATACCGCAAATGGTCAGGGAATGAAGCTTTTTCTCTATTGGATGATCTCGAGCCTCCATTATTTGAAGACTTCGCAAAAAAATTGAAAATGCTGGAAACCATTATTGAACTTGAAGGATATACTGAAGAAGTGGAGATGCCCGGGTTGATTACTAATACCAACTCAGCTATGCTGAACGGAAACCAGGTTGGCTGGGAATTCCAGTTTGGGTATGTCCTGATCAGTGATTTTGAAATGTATGCAGAATCAAGAGTGATCAACTACTGGGTCTTTATCCTGGCCGGCCTGGTGCTGCTTGCGCTGGTAATAATACTTGTAATAAAAGCAGTAAGGTGAATTTCCATAAAAAATTCCCCAACTTAAACCTTAAAACTTAAACCTTAAACCTATTCTTTAAAACGCGGTTCCCCTTCCAGCACAATGGGAATATGGTTCACCTCTTCATGGAAAGCAAGCCAGTCGATGATCCTGAATGCAAGTTCATCGTTCAGTTTGCTCATTTCATAGTAATAAATCTCATGAAACCTATCTTTTTCGGAATGAGGTTTATGAGAATCTTTCGGGTTTTCATGTGCGGCAATGATCTGTCCGTCACGGCGTTTTTTTTCCAGAAGTTCTTCATAAATTTCAACCTCGACTTTATCCATAAGTTTGGCCACATTGAAAAAAATCACCCGGACATGCTTGTAATGAATCATCTTGAAAGGATGCAACAGGTTTTTGAACTCCGTCTTCTCCGTTCGCCGGCTGCTTGAAAAATAGCTGAGATGGTTGTCAAGCCTGGATTCTTTTTGTTTTGTATTAATTTTCCCAAAAACTTCACGGTGCTCCATGGGAAGGTTATTCACCCTTTCTACCAGGCTTTGCATCTTGCTGATAAATCCTCCGTAAGTTTCTTTGTTCTTCTGATAGTTCTGCTGGATCCTGAATTTTTTATCCTGAACCCTCGCGCTTCCGGAAGCCGATCCTTTCCTCCGGCTTTCCTGTTGTTCTATTTCATCAAGCCAATGCGCCATAACTTCGTGAGTTTACATGTTCCTTCTGTATTGCCCTCCCACTTCAAAGAGTGCGCGGGTGATCTGGCCGATGGAGCAATATTTTGCCACTTCCATCAAGCCTTCGAAAATATTCTCGTTATTTCTTGCCCTTTCCTTAAGGCCTTCTAACAGTGCTGTTGTCTTATCTGAAAAGGTTTTGTGCAGTTCTTCAAGCATCGTTATCTGGTATTCCTTCTCCTCCGGCGTTGCACGGATCACTTCTCCTGGCGTAATGGTAGGCGATCCTTCGGACGACAGGAAAGTATTCACGCCGATTATAGGCAACTCACCGGTATGCTTAAGTGTTTCGTAGTAGAGCGACTCTTCCTGTATTTTGCTACGCTGGTACATGGTCTCCATGGCCCCGAGCACCCCTCCCCTTTCCGTCAGCCTGTCGAATTCCTTCATAACTGCTTCTTCCACCAGGTCGGTCAGTTCTTCGATGATAAAAGAGCCCTGGAGCGGGTTCTGGTTCTTTGCCAGCCCGAGCTCCTGGTTAATAATGAGCTGAATAGCCACCGCCCGGCGCACCGATTCTTCGGTCGGAGTAGTGATGGCCTCATCGTAAGCATTGGTATGCAGCGAGTTGCAGTTGTCATAAACGGCGTAAAGCGCCTGCAGCGTGGTGCGGATATCGTTAAACCCGATCTCCTGCGCATGCAATGAGCGTCCGGAGGTTTGAATATGATATTTCAGCTTTTGTGAACGGTCATCACCACCATACTTGTATTTCATCGCCTTCGCCCAGATCAGCCGCGCAACCCTTCCCATGACCGAGTATTCAGGATCGATACCGTTGGAGAAAAAGAAAGAAAGGTTTGGCGCGAATTTGTCGATGTCCATCCCTCTTGACAGGTAGTACTCCACATAGGTAAACCCGTTTGACAAGGTCAAAGCGAGCTGGGTGACTGGATTGGCACCTGCTTCAGCGATGTGGTACCCGGAGATGGAAACTGAATAGAAGTTTCTGACATGGTGAAGGTTAAAATATTCCTGAACGTCGCCCATCATCTTAATGGCAAAGTCGGTAGAAAAGATACAGGTGTTCTGTGCCTGGTCTTCTTTCAGGATATCGGCTTGAACCGTTCCCCGGACCCGACAAAGCGTATCGGTTTTGATCTTCTTATAAACATCCGTCTGTAGGACCATATCGCCGGTGACTCCCAGCAGCATCAGTCCCAGCCCGCCGTTTCCTTCCGGTAACTGTCCCTGGTACTGCGGCCGTTTGGTGCCTTTTTTGGCATAAATCGCCGCGATTTTCTTTTCAACTTCATCCGCCAGCCCGTTTTCCCGGATATAGATCTCACATTGCTGGTCTATGGCGGCATTCATGAAATAACCCACCAGGGTTGGCGCAGGGCCGTTGATGGTCATGGAGACCGATGTCTTGGGATCGGCCAGGTTGAAACCGGAGTAAAGCTTCTTGGCATCGTCGAGACAGGAGATCGAAACGCCGGAATTGCCGATCTTTCCGTAAATATCCGGGCGGATATCAGGGTCGTTACCATATAGGGTGACGGAATCGAAAGCGGTGGAAAGCCTTTTGGCCGGCATTCCTTTGGAGAGATAATGAAAACGTTTGTTGGTGCGCTCCGGGCCACCTTCACCGGCGAACATCCGGGTCGGATCCTCGCCTACCCGCTTGAATGGGAAAACCCCTGCCGCGTAAGGAAATTCACCCGGCACATTCTCTTTCAGGCTCCACCTGACAATATCTCCCCAGCCTTTGTATTTGGGAAGCGATATTTTCGGGATGTTGGTGTGGGAAAGGGATTCAACATGCGTATTTACCCGGATCTTCTGGTCCCTGACCTGGAAAATGTACTCCGGCTGGCTGTAAGAACCGACCTTAAGCGGCCAGGTCTCCAGGATGAATTTAGTCTTGCCGTCGAGCTCCGGCTCAATCTTCTTATATTCCTCTTCAAGAGCGCTTTTCACGTCTTCATTTGCAGTGTTTCCGCCCTTGAGGATTTTAATGGTCTCCTGGATGGAATGAAGCCGCTGGGCCACTCCGGCCTGCTTTTCGGCCCACTTGTTATAATTTCTTACCGTTTCAGCGATCTCTGAAAGATACCGGGTCCTGTTGGGTGGGATGATAAAGATCTTATCCGCCATGCCGGCTTCGGCACGTATTTTCGTGACAAAGCCGGCGCCGGTCTTTTCATTGATAATATCGATCAGCGCCTTGTAGAAAAGGTTCACGCCCGGGTCATTGTACTGTGAGGCGATGGTTCCGTAGACCGGCATTTTATCCGGTTCTTCATGCCAGAGCTGGTGGTTGCGGGCAAACTGCTTTCGCACGTCGCGCAGGGCATCCAGTGCGCCCCTCTTATCGAATTTATTGATGGAGATGATATCGGCGAAATCGAGCATGTCGATTTTCTCGAGCTGCGTGGCCGCGCCATATTCGGGGGTCATCACGTACATCGACACATCGCTGTGGTCGACGATTTCCGTATCCGACTGGCCGATGCCGGAGGTTTCGAGGATGATGAGGTCATAACCTGCTGCCTGCAGGATGGTTTCCGCGTCTTTCACATAACGTGAAACGGCCAGGTTCGATTGGCGTGTAGCCAGCGAGCGCATATAAACCCGCGGGTTGTTGATGGCATTCATCCGGATACGGTCACCCAGCAGGGCGCCGCCGGTTTTGCGCTTGGAAGGATCGACGGAGATGATCCCGATGGTTTTCTCCGGGAAATCGTGTAAGAAGCGGCGGACTATTTCATCTACAAGGGAAGATTTGCCAGATCCGCCGGTGCCGGTTATCCCCAGCACGGGAGATCTCTTTGAGTGATGCTTTAGCCCGTCGATCAGGTCCCTGGCGCTTTCAGGGAAATTTTCAGCAGCAGAGATCAGCCTGGCAATGGCGTAAACGTCTTTTTGCCCTGATTTTTTTATTTCGATGTCTTCTATCTGGTTACCCGTGGGGTAATCGGATTTCTCCATCAGGTCGTTGATCATGCCCTGCAGGCCCATCTCACGGCCATCGTCAGGTGAATAGATCCGGGTAATGCCATACTGGTGAAGCTCTTCCATCTCGTCGGGAAGGATCACCCCGCCGCCGCCGCCGAAAATCTTAATGTGTCCGCAGCCTCTTTCACGGAGCATGTCGAGCATGTATTTGAAGAACTCCATATGGCCGCCCTGGTAGGAGGTGATAGCGATAGACTGGGCATCTTCCTGTATGGCGCAGTCGACGATCTCTTTCACAGCTCTGTCATGGCCGAGATGGATCACTTCGGCTCCCGTAGACTGGATAATGCGGCGCATGATATTGATCGCGGCATCGTGGCCATCGAACAACGACGCTGCGGTGACGATGCGGATGTGGTTCTTCGGCTGATAAGGTTTCTGCTCAGGGTGCATGAATTTGCGGATATGATATTGCAAAGATATAAAAAAGTTTGCATGGAGGCATGGGGGCATGGAAGCATGGATGTTAACATTTCATTATCTTTACCTCTCTAACTAATAACCATTATGCTGAAACAGATCCTCTTCGCCATCTCATTGCTGATTACGCTGGGAATCTTTGCCTATACGACCTGGCAATATTACCTCAGGTTCAAACTGACCAAACCCTATCCTGTCAAAGAATTCGGCAGGCGTTTCAAGATTATGCTGACGGTGGCTTTCGGACAGACCAAGATCCTGCGAAAACCTGTCATTGGCCTGATGCACGCACTCGTCTGGTGGGGTTTCCTGGTGATCCTCATCGGGAGCATCGAAATGGTGATCGACGGGCTGTTTGGGACGGAAAGGGCGCTGTCTGTTCTCGGTCCGGTGTATGATGTGATTACTGCCTCCGGCGACATTTTCGCTCTCATTATCCTCTTTGCCATCATCGCTTTCCTGGTCAGGAGGATATTTCTGAACATCCGCCGTTTTACCGGCATCGAGATGAAGCATATCTCCCATAAGGATGCTAACCTGGCGCTTTCGCTGATCCTTTTCCTCATGGTGTCTCTGCTGGGGATGAATACCTTTTACCTGGTGATTCATGGGGGCATGGAAGCGGGGAGGCATGGAGGCGTGGGAGTTTTCCCGGTGAGCCAATTCATTGCGGGATGGTCTGGGGGAATGCCCGGAGGAGCAATCCATGTGTGGCACGAAATCTTTTGGTGGTCCCATATCCTTGGCATATTCCTTTTTGCCAATATCCTTCCGTACTCAAAGCATTTCCACGTCTTCATGTCGGTGCCGAATGTGTTTTTAAGCAGGCTGGAACCCCTGGGCTATCTTCCGAATATGCCGGATATCACAAAAGAGGTTAAGAAAATGATGGATCCCAGCCTGGCTTTTGCTGCTCCGGCCGAAGGGGAAGCTGCGCCTGTATCGCGCTTCGGGGTATTGGATGTGGAAGATATCACATGGAAGAACTACCTGGACTCGCTGGCCTGCACAGAATGCGGAAGATGCACCGAAGTCTGCCCGGCGAATATCACCGGGAAGAAACTCTCACCCCGGAAAATCATCATGGATGTCAGGGCGAGGATGAAGGAAAAAGCGCAGGGGCTGATCAGGGACAAGACATTTGGCGATGGCAAATCCCTTATCCGGGATTATATCTCTGAAGAAGAGCTCTGGGCCTGTACCACCTGCAACGCCTGTGCCCGCGAGTGCCCGGTGAACATCAACCATCCCTCGCTGATCGTGGATATGCGGCGCTACCTGGTGATGGAAGAAGCCAAAGGGCCCGGGGAACTGAATGCGATCTTCACCAACATAGAAAACAACGGCGCTCCGTGGCAGTTTTCACCGCAGGACAGGATGTTGTGGGCTGAGGAGATTTATATGGAAAAAGTAAAAGTTTCTGTTCCAATTATGTCCGACTGTTACGCCCGGGGCGAAAAACCTGAGTATCTCTTTTGGGTTGGTTCTGCAGGCGCTTTTGACGACCGCTATAAAAAAGTTACCCGCGAGTTTGTGAAGATATTGGCCCATTTTGGCATAAGCTACGCGGTGCTGGGCACCGAAGAAGCCGACAGCGGCGACGTGGCCCGCCGTGCCGGCAATGAAATGCTCTTCCAGATGCAGGCTCTGATGAATATAGAGCTTTTTAACATGTATGAAGTGAAGAAGATCCTCACCTGCTGCCCGCACGACTACAACACCCTCAAAAATGAATACCCGGATTTCGGCGGGCAGTTTGAGGTGATTCATCACACACAATTCCTCGCCGAAATAGTTCAAAGTTCAAAGTTCAAAGTTCAAAATGCCAAATCCAAATTTCAAATTTCAAATTTCAGGATCACCTTCCATGATCCGTGCTACTTAGGCCGGGCAAATAGCGAATATGACGCTCCGCGCGCAGTGCTCTCCGCCCTATGCCCTTCGCTGATCGAAATGAAAAGGTCGAAAAGCTTTGCCCTTTGCTGCGGTGCCGGTGGCGGACAAATGTTTAAGGAAGCCGAACCGGGGAATAAGGAGGTGTTTATTGAGAGAATTGAAGATGTCATCTCAGCCGGCGCCGATATCGTCGCTACTGCCTGCCCATTCTGTATGGTGATGATGACCGACGGGATCAAGTATAAGAATAGGGAGGAATCGCTGAAAAACTATGATGTTGCAGAACTAGTTAGCATAGCGTTGGGATTGTGATTGGTGATTGGTTATTAGGTGAATCTGCTGACTGTCAACTGTCAACTGTCAACTCCCTCAATGCTTCTTCGCTTCCCTTACTGCTTCGATCAGCCTGGGCAGTACCTGGTGGACATCAGCTATCATTCCATATTCCGCCGCTTCAAAGATCGGGGCGTCTTTGTCGGTATTGATCGCAATGATATGTTTCGATGCGCTTACGCCGCCCAGATGCTGGATAGCTCCGGAAATACCCAGGGCAATATAAACGTTCGGGCCGATGATCTTTCCGGTCTGGCCCACATGTTCCTGATGTGAACGCCAGCCTTCGTCGGAAACAGGCCTGGAGCAGGCAGTGGCAGCGCCTAAAAGCCCGGCCAGCTCTTCCAGCGGGCCCCACTTGTCAGCGCTTTTCATGCCCCTTCCGCCTGAAACAACAATTTCTGCATCCGTGAGCAAAATTTTATCTGTGACTTTTTTTACATCCAGCACCCTGGTCGCAAAATGTGCATCGGTCAGTTGGGGCGTGAAAGATTCTATCGTAGCTTTTTCATCTGATGCAATGGTTTCGACAGAATTCGGGAAAAGGGTCAGGATCTTTTTTGGGGATTTAATGGTGATATGGCCGATGGCTTTACCGGTAAAAACTCCCTTTTTGACGACAAAAGGCTGAAGAGAGTCTGGCAAAGCGTTAACGCCGGATGCAACGCCGGCTTTTAGCTTCACCGCTACCCGGGGTGCAAGGGCCTTACCGGTGAAATTATGGGAGAAAACCACCACATCAGCCGATTCCTTTTCAGCTACCTGAGCAATGATCGCCGCGAAAGCCTTGTTGATCAATCCATCTATCCGGCTGTCTACAACCTTAATAATTTTTGAAGCCCCATAATGACCAAGCTTTTTAAGTTCTTCTTCAGGTACATCCCCGATAGAAACAACAATTGCATGGGTCCCCATCTGAACGGCAAGCTGATGCGCGTAAGAAACCAGCTCATAGCTGATCTTCTTGAATTTTCCGTCCCAATTCTCTGTATATGCTAGTACTGACATAATTTTCAAATTTCAATTTTCAAATTTCAATCTAGAACATCTTCAAATTATTCTTCATGACATCCACCAGTTCGTCGATATTATCCGCATCAATCATCCTGCATTTCGCATGGGTAGGTGGAAGTTCAAAGCTGGTAAATTCCGCCAGCTCTTCCGCTGCAATAGCCGGTTTGACGGTGAGAGGCTTGGTCCGGGCCATCATAATACCTCGCATGGACGGGATTCGGGGTTCTTTGGTTATGCCTTTCTGTACAATCGCCACAAAAGGCAGGGTCGTCTCCAGGACTTCCTGCCCGCCATCGATCTCCCGGCTGAGCCTGACCTGGCCATTCTCCAGTTGCAGGCTGGAAACAGAAGAAACTGAAGGGCAATCGAGAAACTCGGCAAGCATTCCTCCGACAGTGGAACCGTTATAGTCGCTCGATTCAATCCCGCAAAGGATAATATCGTAGGGCTGGGATTTGATAAAATCAGCTATTTGAGCTGAAACCTGGAAAGAATCTTTGCAGTCAGCATCCACCCGTACGGCATCATCCGCGCCAATAGCAAGCGCCTTCCGGAGAGTAGGCTCCGTTTCCGGCTTGCCAACCGTGATCACGGTAACCTTTTCAATCGTGGTTCCTGATGTTTCCTTGATTTCAAGAGCGCGGGTCAGGGCCAGTTCGTCCCACGGGTTGATGATCCATTGGACACCCGTCGCATCAAAATTCTTCGAGTCACCTGTGAATTTTATTTTCGTCGTGGTGTCGGGGACATTGCTCAGGCAGATCAGGATTTTCATCTTTTACTTGTTAAATGGTTCGATTGTTCGACTGTTCAATTGTTCGATTGTTAGTCGCAAAAATATAATTTTATTTTGACAGAACCATATCGGTGTACTTTATCCATTGGTTGAATATCCGTGAGTTATTAAAAATAGAACGCGGATGACACGGATACAACGGATTTACGCGGATTACATTAGCAATACGAAACTGGGTACTACGGACTGCCAATTTTCTAATGCTGACTGTCAACTGTCAACTGTCAACTACTGACTTCTCTCACCGCTGCAGCGCTCTTGAGATCACGATCCTCTGTATCTCCGAAGTGCCTTCGTAGATCTGGGTTACCTTAGCTTCCCGCATCAGGCGTTCGACGTGATATTCCTTTACATAGCCATAACCGCCGTGGATCTGGACGGCTTCGGTGGTGACCCACATGGCGGCATCAGCGGCATAGAGCTTGGCCATGGAACTGGCCAGTCCATAAGGTTGGTTGTTATCTTTAAGCCAGGCGGCTTTGTAAACAAAATTCCTGGCAGCCTCCACCTTGACAGCCATATCGGCTATTTTAAAACTGATGCCTTCGTGTTCTATGATAGGCCTTCCGAATGCTTTTCTTTCCTGTGCATATTTCAATGATCTTTCGAATGCGCCGGCAGCAATACCGGTGGCTTGGGCAGCGATACTGATCCGTCCTGTTTCGAGCATCTTCATGGCAAATGCAAATCCGAAGCCATCCGCGCCGACGCGGTTTGCTTTCGGGACTTTTACATCGCTGAACATGACGGAATGGGTGTCGGAACTGCGCAGGCCCATTTTATCTTCATGGGGAGAGAGAGAAATTCCGGGCCACTCTTTTTCGACTATGAAAGCATTTATCCCTTTATGGCATAACTCCGGGTGGGTTTGGGCAAAGACGATATAGACCGATCCGCAGTTTGCATTGGAGATCCAGTTTTTCGTGCCGTTTACCAGGTAATAATCGCCCATGTCGGCAGCGGTAGTACGTTGGCAAGTGGCATCAGAGCCGGCTTCCGGTTCTGATAACAGAAAAGCGCCGATAGTCTTTCCGCTTGCAAGGTTTGGAAGGTATTTTTCTCTCTGTTCCTCCGTACCGTATTTCTCAATGCCAAAGCAGGGAAGCGAATTATGAACCGAAAGGATTACCCCCATGGCGGCATCGATTTTTGATATTTCCTCGATGGCCAGCACGTAAGCAATAGTGTCCATCCCGCCGCCGCCATATTTCGGGTCGACGTTCATACCGAAGAATCCCAGTTCAGCCAGGTTTTTAATGTGCCGCCAGGGTATTTCCGCCCTGGCATCGCGCTCTAAAACATCCAGTATCAGTTCCCGCTCGGCATAATCTCTTGCAGCCTGGCGGATCATGAGTTGCTCTTCGGTAAAGGTGAAGTCCATTATTTCATCGGTTTGATTAACGAGAAAAGCAAATGTAGGTAAAATTAACTAATTCCCCCCTCGCTATCTCGAACTCAGCCACAATCTCCTCCACGATCTTACCGGCCGGCTTGATTTCATTGATATATCCCGAAACCTGGCCGATTTCAAGTTCGCCTTCGTCGAGGTCGCCTTCAAACATGCCTTTTTTCGCCCGGCCGTGTCCAAGCAGTTCGCAGATTTCTTCCCGGGTAGCGCCTTTATCTTCCAGGGCTTTTACTTCATGGTAGAACTTGTTTTTGATCAATCTTACCGGTATAATTTTCTTCAGTGTCAGGGAAGTATCCCCGTCTTTTGCTTCTATGACTTTCCTTTTGAAATCCGGGTGTGCGGACGACTCTTCCGACGCCACGAACCGGCTGCCGATCTGCACACCGTCGGCTCCCAGCGCGAATGCCGCCAGCATAGCCCTTCCGGTACCGATGCCACCGGCAGCGATCAGGGGTAGGCTGGTCACCTGGCGAACCATCGGTATCAGCGACATGGTGGTGGTTTCTTCAATCCCGTTATGCCCTCCTGCCTCAAAGCCTTCGGCCACGATGGCATCCACCCCTGCTTCCTCACACTTCCGGGCAAATTTGGTGTTGGCGATCACATGGGCAACTGTGATCCCCCTCTCTTTGAAGAAGGATGTATATTTTGCGGGATTACCTGCCGAAGTGAAAACGATCTTCACCCCTTCATCAATAATGATCTGTATAAGATCATCGACCTGCGGGTAAATCAGCGGGAGATTAACCCCGAATGGCTTGTCAGTGGCTGCCTTGCATTTGCGGATATGCTGCCGCAGGATATCCGGGTACATCGACCCGGAGCCGATAAGGCCAAGTCCGCCGGCATTGCTGACGGCCGACGCCAGCTCCCAGCCGGAGCACCAGATCATGCCGGCCTGAATGATTGGATAGCGTATCCGGAAGAGAGAAGTAATTCTATTCATAGTGTTGAGGTTTAAGGTTTAAGGTTTAAGTGGGGGACTTTTCTCACAGTCTTACGGTCTTACAGTCTTATCGTCTTACAGTCTTACAGTCCTACAGTCTTACAGTCCTAAAATTTTCTCAGTTTTTAACCCGTGACAATTGGTTCTGTATCAGCAACATCCGTTAATCGCATTTTCCCATCGGCTGCCGGCATTTTCAAACCGTTACAATTTGTAACGGTTTCGTTTCCTTCGTCTAAAAGCCTCTTTTTTAACACTCTCCAATATGTTTGCGGGTTCTCGCTTTCCGTAAGTATTGCAAGTACATCAACAATAGAAAAATACCATTTTTCCTGGTCTTCATCCCAAATGGTTCTTATCTTTTTGTCATTAAATAATTTGATAGCAGTTTCTTTGGTCATAAGATTAAATTTATAAGTAATTCAACCTAATCAATTGATTCTTCTAAATCAAGATGCTAACTTTAAGTTTATCATCATGGCTAAATGTTATTTGGGGAGTTTTAGCCTTTTTAGGCGAAATTTCAGGGAATTCGCCTGATCAGGCTAATCTTTCCAGCAAATCATTAAAACTATCAAACCAATAGGCCCTGTATTCTTCCGGAATTCCGGCAATTCCACCTTTTGCCGGAAACAATAATAGTCTGGCAGTTACCTTCAGGCTATCATGCTCAAAAATCTCAGGTGCCTTTTTATCAGCTTGTTCATAAATGCGTCTGAATCCATCAATCTTTCTTAATCCATCCGTATGTTCTGTACCTTTCGGATCAATAAATAATATTTGATAATTATTGCCTTTTTGCAACCAGAAAATAAAATCAGGTTTAAATTTTGAGATTCTGTTTTCTTTTGGATTGTAATAGGGAATGTAAACTTCATCAAGACTTTGATCAAGTTTTGAAAACATCCACCAATCCTGATTTTTAAATAGATTGACTTCCTTTTTTAGATATTGCTCCAAATGTTCGATGAATTTGACTTCACTAGGAACTGTAATGATATGATTCAGATAATCAAGCCTTTCATTTTCCGATACGATTAAAGGAATAAAATAATGATTTGGAATATATTTGATCTTTAATTCTTCAAAACTGGCTTCCTCAATGAAGTCAATTTCAAGCTGTTTTAATTTCTGCTTATAAACGGTTTTATCACCGGTCTTATCAAATTCCTTATCAATTGCCTTTTCCTGTACTTCTTTCTGGTCGTAATTCTTGACACGTTGGATGTTCTCAATTATTTGGTTGTATTTTTCACCATCGCTGAATTTAATTTTCTTAAAATGAACGATTTCCTCCTCAAGTTTTTTGAACTTCTCTAGTTCTTTATTCCGGATGCTGAAATAATCAAACACTCTTTGCAAAAGCAGTTCAGGATCATAAATTGATCTTGTTTCATCAAAATCGAAATACGTATCAGGGGCGGAAAAGCTCTCAGCCACTTTCGCAAGGATTTTTACTTCGGATTCAAATTTTACGAGGGTCACTTTTTCCTGCAGATAATTATAATAAGATTGAGCAAGTTCGAAATCTTTTCTGCTCATTCTAAACTTTTGAACTATATCTTCTTCTGCATAAATATTGTCGGAATCCCTATAAACAGGTATCAGCAATTGCTTTTCCTCTGAAGCCTTATTAACCTGAAATTCCTGGCCGATGTTTTTATCTTGTTTTTCATCATGCAAGGCCTTGATAATTTGCTTGAGGTTTCCGGCGTTTGTTCCAAAAACAAACAAGCTTTCTATTGGAAGGATGAAAGATTTGACTTTTTGATACACGTAAATTTCTACTTCTTTACCCTGAACTAAGTTTGCCAGGCGTTTCCGTTTATTTTTTAACGGTTCTATCCTTACCCCGCGTCCAATGGATTGAAGTACAAACTTCTTTGCATCACTTCCTATTCCAATGTTGACAAATAATACAATATTCGGCCTGTTTGAATCCCATCCCTCGTAAAAAGCCCGGGATCCCATTAAAAGGTTGATTTCCGAATCATCCAGGTTAAGTTTCCTGAAAACGCTTTCATTTTCAAAGCTTTCAATGATTTCATAACCTTCCAGTTTATCTTTAAGCCAACCGGAAATATCACCGATCTTTATTAGTGCAAAAGGTTTCTCAGAGGTCTGAAGTTTGAAAATTATTTCATTTTTATTACCTGGAATTTTAAGCACTTCAATCTTTCCAGGGGAAGGAGAATTATAGACATGGGTCAGCAGGTCCTGATAATCAATCTCCTGCAGTAACTTTTTATCGTAAACCATTTTTAATTCTTCGAATTCAAAATCCGGATCAGCCTCCAGCTCTGAAGCCAACTCCTCTTTTGCCAAATCCATCACTTCATTCCTGATTTCATTGGAGGCAACTTTCTCTAATTCATTAAAGAAGAGTTTTAAATCGGATTCCTCTGTATCTACTGAATTTACCAGTGTTAAAAGTAATGGCCGATGATAAAAAGCGCTGTTAAAGTTCCTTACTTTATTAAAATGCTTTTTAATGTATGTCAGCAAAATCAATGTTTTGATAACGATTTTCTGTTTTTCAATTTCGGAATAATCATCCTGATCGCGAAAAGCAGTGACCTGAGAACCTGAAACATAGATATGCTTACCGTATCCTTCCTCTATGAACTTCGACAAATTAAAATTGAAGACGCAGGTGGCGTAATCCCTTGGATCAGTAAAAGTTGCTGAAAAGTTGAACAGAAAACCGTTCCGGCTTAATATGGAATAGAATATTTGTCTTTTGCTGTCTTCTTTATCGCCTTTATGTGCTTCATCAAGAATAATGTACCATTTGCCCTGATTGTCGTAGTTTTGGTAATTGATGATCTTTTCTTTCTGTTCGTCTGAAATCAGGTCGGAACGGTAATAAAAAATTGTAATCTCATTTTTACCAAAAGTCAATACATTGTCTCTTTTTACCTGGTCATATTCTTTTAAGTTCTTCAGGTTGATTTTAACATCATGATTGAAACCATTGAATTCTTCCACATGGCTTTTAAACTGTTCAATGAGGTCGTCACGGTGGGCCAGGAATAGAATATCTCTTTCAGGTATTTCTTTGTCTTGTAATAGTTGCCTGAGCAAATCGATCAGTTTTACGATGACAAGGGTCTTCCCGGATCCCGTGGCCATCCAGTAACTCATCCGGTTGATGAAACAAGAAAATGATATTTTTCCTTCAACAACAGGATAATCCTTATCATATTCCAGCAGATATTTTGCAGTTTTCCCGTCTTGCTTTCTGTGTAAATCGAAATCAAGACTCTCTTCCAGGTCAAAATAAGTGAAGAATTTCTCTTTTTCTCCTCCTTCATCTCTGTAGAAACGATAAAGCGCCTTCAGGGTATTTTTTAAGGCATTTCTCTGAAAATCAAACAGTACTTTATTTGATGAAAATCGACCGAAGTCAAAATTCTGCCATTTTCCCGGCAGGTTTTCAAATGAAATATTCTCAACGACCGATTGCAGATAGAGCTTCATAAAGCTAAGAATAAGGTTAATGGCTTATCTGAATTTGGAATGTGCAAAAAATGCACATTGCTTTTTTTGTCAACTTCGGAATCCCTGAAAATACTATTTATATGTTTTGTGATGACAGACCGCTCCTTACCATATAATTCAGCAATTTCATCCTGTTTAAGCCAAACGGTTTCTCCTTTAAAACGCACACGTAATTCAGCCTTGTTTTTGGAGATTTTATAAAGGCGGATTTCACTTGTGTTATCTTCCAGCTTTTTCATAAAAACCTATTTATTCCCACCAAATTAACGGTTTAATCATCCTGTAATCCAATTTTTCATCGGTGTAAACCCTTTCATAGATGTTGTTATGAAAAGGGGTGGAATTGAAATAGATAGAGCCGCTTTCGGTGAAATAACGGTTGAAAAACGAAAATAATTTATCGAAAAGCTCATCCCGGAAATCCGGATATTGCTCAAGCGCTTTATCAATATCAGCCTGCAGGAGTTTTTCTATTTGGGAATAATATCCTGCTTTAATTTTCATCAAATTGATAAATCCGCCTTCACCTTCGATTTTTGCTCCGATGAAAACATCCTGCAGCGCTTTGAAAAATTTCTGTTCTTTAGTCATTTCTAAATGAAATTTAACTGCTTTTGTAATGATTCAATTCCTCGATCAGAGAATAAAGTTAAGGTTATTGGGATATCATTCAAATAATCCTCCTTCTAAAATTAACCACCCATCTGACCGTCTCTTTATCTTTCATCCATATTTCAACGTTATCCATCAGGTAAAACGCCGCTTCATCCGTCTGGCCCGGGGAATAATACTCTTTGAGATCATCGGGCATCTTTTCTTTTCCTATTATAATCCCGATAACATGCTTATTAGCCATATAGGCTTTATTCAGCGCTTCGTCGGATGTTTTTCCTGTGCCGTGGGTTTTAAAAACAAAGTAGGCATAATTATACAGCCAAAACGCCGATTCTTCTCCTTTATATTTCTTATGCAACTTGTAAAACAGATCGTATCTGTAATTTATAAGCAGCAATCTTGCCAACTCATAACGCACTCCCTGGTTGTCATTGGGGTTCAGCTTAAGCATTTCCTGATAGATCTTTATCGCTTCTTTTTCTCTGCCTATGGCTTCCAGATATTGTGCCATTCCGAATTTTGCAGTCATATAGGGCCTTGTCTCAATCAATCCCCAGAAATGGCCCTTATTTACCTTAAAAAACTGATCACCCAATTGTTTTTCCCCCAACTCAACAGCTCTTTTTAAAAGAATAAAGGATTTTTCAGGATTTGACTCATTTTGCGCCAGATAATTGTAAGCCCTGACATTTTCCGGATCAAGTTGCAGCGCTTGCTGCGCAAGCCTGATCCCTTCTTCCGGATCGTTATCATAAGCCTGGTACATAAGATCACCCGATTTATCTTTAGTGGATTTTCGGCCTTTCTTTTTTGGAACGATTTCATCTATCGGCTTACCCATCACATTTTTAGCAATGAAATCATTCAAATCTTCGATACTGGAAAAATTCTGTTCTTCGATGTATTTCATCAGTTTTTCATTTGCCATCTGAACCATATCAGGCGTCATGGGCTTTACTGTTGGAGTAGCTTCCTTATCAAAGTCTTCCGGTTCATCAAAATCATTTTCATCATCATCTTCGTCTTCATCCTCATATGCTTTTTCTTCATTCCCATCTTCTGAAATGATAGTGTAATTGCCTTTTCCGACAGATTTATCAAGAATTTGAAAAATCCGGGATGGATGTTCCTCATGACCAATGAATATCGCCGGCTGTCCGTCCAGGCCGAATTCAATATCCATTAATTCAATCCTTTCATCATCTTCCTCCAAAACATATTGAGCCAAAGTAAAGTCTTTATGGGGACGAAAACCAAGGTCCTCCGCATAAGAAACAGCGCCGTATATAATATTATGAACCAAGGTGTAATCTATCTGAACGTAAGGATCCTTACTACCGGAAAATTCAGCATGCCGGTCAATAATGTCCGAAATGGCCGAAGGTGGTTCATTGAACTGCCATAATGCATTTTTGATCCCAAGACAATACATATCAACCTGGAACATAGCAAAAGTCAGGTTCCCGGTTATATGCTTCCGTGTTACAATAATGGAAGCCATGCCGCTGTCATTCCACGACTCATTGATATAGCAATCAGCTAATGGAAGTGCCCGTGCACGCGTCCGGATATAGTTTTCAGGGGAAAGTTTTGGCTGGGATTTGCTTTTTGACATGAATTATTAGAATTTTTTGTTATTGATATAAAATTGTGATTTTGTTCATTCCATCTGTGTATTATCTGTGATAATCCGTGTAATCTGTGGTGAAAGAGAGTAGATTCACCACAGATGACTCAGATTTACACAGATTTATCATAGATCAGATAAACTTTAACATCTCTCGCACTATATTGCTCACTCCCTCGTAGATCTGCACAATCGTCGCATCCAGCATATAACATGGCGTGGTGAATACTTTGTTCTTCTTGTCAATAATCACCTCGCCGTGCGTAGCTTTGATATGTTTTCCGCCCATTTTTTCAATGGTGCCGGCGGTTCCCGGATCGTTCCCGATGGTTACTTCGACATGTCCCAGGATCCGGGCTATAACGGCCGGTGCAATGCAAAGGGCGCCAATTGGTTTGCCAGCCTTATGCATGGCCCTTACCGCTACCTCAACTTCGGGGTCTACTTTAGCATTTGGGCCATCAAAAGCCACGGTCGACAGGTTTTTGGCTACCCCAAAGCCGCCGGCGAAAATGATGGCATCGAAATCAGATGCCCGGAACCTGCTGAGCGGACTGATCTTGCCGCGGGCAATACGAGCCGATTCCACCAGGACGTTACGCTTTTCCGGCATCTCTTTGTGGGTGAGGTGGTTTATTACATGGTACTGGTCGATATCCGGGGCGAATATTTCATAAAACGCTCCTTGTTGCCCGATGGCCAGAAGGGTGAATGTTGCTTCGTGTATCTCTGCACCGTCGAAAACGCCGCAACCTGCTAAAATAACTGCAAATTTCTTCATGGTTTTTGTACTTTTGAATTTGATTATTTCAAAGATAATAAAGTTTCAAATGCTGACAGGTCTTCGACGCTGTCAGATTTGAAGTGATTTTCTGATCTGTCAGCGTCCGCCGAAGGCGGGACCTGACAGCATCATAAAAGTTTATCAGTATTTTTTATCTTTGTAAGAACAACATCCACTAACTATTATGAAACTTCCTGCTTTTATTTTCATTATCCTGCTTCTGATCTCATGTGATAATAAAGATAACATCCCTGACCCTGCCGAAGATACTTTCATGCGTGGTGCCGACCTTTCCTTTCTGCCTGAAATTGAATCCTATCACCCTAAGTTTTTTGATCCCGCGGGGAATGTGAAAGATGTCCTGACTATCCTTAAGGAAGCTGGCTGCAATACAGTAAGGTTACGTCTATGGCATACGCCTCAAAGTGCACATTCCGGCTTTTCCGAAGTGGCTGAATTTTCCAATCGCATCAAAGAAGCCGGGATGAAAGTATATCTTACCGTTCATTTTTCCGATACCTGGGCCGACCCGGGACAGCAGGCAACACCGTCTGCCTGGCAAAGTCTTTCTTTCGCCCAGTTGAAAGACAGCATTTACCATTACATGGAAAAAATTATAACAGTTATACAGCCGGAATATATTTCCCTGGGTAATGAAATAAACGGAGGTATGCTCTGGGAACAAGGCAGGATCAACAACGGCACCAACCTGTATCAATTGCTGGAACAAGCGGCCCTTGCCACCAGGCAGGCATCTACCTCAACGAAGATCATCATCCATTTTGCAGGATTAGACGGCTCAGACTGGTTTTTTAACCAGGTCAGGAATAATGGCATCGATTATGATATCATCGGCATTTCCTATTACCCGGCCTGGCATGGGAAAAACCTTGACTCCCTTAAAACCATGCTAAATAGCCTGGCCACTGATTTCAACAAACCGGTTTTGATCGCTGAAACGGCCTATCCTTTTACGCTGGAATGGGAAGACTGGACGAATAATGTGATTGGCCTGCCGGAACAGCTGATCCCTGCCTATCCAGCTACACCACAAGGGCAGGAGGATTTCATGTCAGCACTTAAAGAAACCATTATGTCGGTGACAAACGGAACAGGTTTTTGCTATTGGGGCGGGGAATGGATCGCTTATAAAGGTCCGCTTGCCGAAAATGGCTCAAACTGGGAAAACCAGGCACTCTTTGATTTTGACAATCACGCGCTTCCGGTCCTAAGCGCCTTTCATAAATAGTCCACTCTCAATCCGAACAACATGAAAAAAACATTATGCCGCAGGTTTACTATTCGCTCCGGCCTCATCCTTTGGCTGATCATTCAGATATGCTTCAATAAAACATTATCGGCTCAGGAATTTGCGATCGGGGCGGACCTGTCATTTCTAAAAGCCGCAGAGGAAAATGGATTTCAATTTAAAGAAGATGGAAAAGTAAAACCCGGACTGGAGATTTTCAAAGATCATGGTTATAACTGGATCCGCCTGCGCTTGTTCCATACCCCCACGGAACTGCCAAATGACCTGGAATATACCATTGACCTGGCACAAGAGGCGAAAAAACTGGGATTCAAATTGCTTCTGAATTTTCATTATTCCGATACCTGGGCCGATCCGGCAAAACAGTTCATTCCGGAAGCCTGGGCCGGAAAATCTCATGAAGAGCTGGTGAGCGCCGTTTTCGAATATACCCGCGATGTGCTGGTAAGGTTCAGGGAAGCGGGAGTATTCCCCGATATGGTACAGCCGGGCAATGAAGTGATCAACGGAATGCTCTGGCCCGACGGGAAAATACCGGAAAGCTGGGATCATTTCGCCGATCTTCTCCGGGCTGGCATAGAGGGTGTATATGCCGGATGCGGCAACCTGCCGCGTCCCCTGATCATGGTCCACATCGACCAGGGTGGCAATAAAGACCGGACGAAATACTTCTTCGATAAAATATTTGAATACGGTATTGATTTCGATGTGATCGGGCAGTCATATTATCCCTGGTGGCATGGCAGCCTGTTCGACCTGAGGAAAAATCTGATTTTCATGGCAAAAGAATACCATAAACCGATCATGCTGGTGGAGGTAGCTTATTGCGCAGAACCGACCGAATATCTCTCTAAACCAGGTCCTTTCCCGGAAACCCCGGAAGGGCAAAAGGAATTCCTGGAAGAAGTTACGAAGATTGTCCTGGCCACCCCGGATAACCTGGGAACGGGCATTATGTGGTGGGAGCCTGCCACCGCCGGACTAGGCAATGTTTCAGCGAGGGATTTCTTCGACGATGAAGGAAATGTACTTCCGGTAATAAAGGTTTTTGACAAGTACTATCGATATTGAAAATGAATAATTGCATTTTCAAACTTCCTGTGCTGGTGATCATGTTGCTATTGATAAACGGCTGCCGTCAGCCTGAATATTCCGCACCCATGGCTCCAATGCTTTTCAATGACGGATGGGAATTTATTCTTGCTGTGGACAGCTCTGAAGTCTTTAACACCAAAAGCGGATTGGCCTGGGAAAAAGTCAAGCTGCCGCATACACCGGTGATAGAACCACTCGTGGTTAATGACCAGTGGCAGGGAATATGCTGGTACCGGAAGGATTTTGTCCTTCCGGCCAACGCAGTGGGAAAACGCCTGTTTCTGAGATTTGAGGGGGCTATGAATGTCGCGGATGTGTGGGTTAACGGCGTGAAAAAAACAAGGCACCTCGGCGGCTACCTTCCTTTTGTCATTGATTTTACGGATAAGGCTCTACCGGATGCATTAAACCATGCGATCGTCCGGCTGGATAATACCGATAACCCTATCACAGGTCCAAAACCCCTGAAACAACTTGATTATAATACCTACGGAGGACTGTACCGGGATGTTTTTCTGATTATGGAAAATACCGTTTTCATTACAGATCCCATCTTTGAAAATAAACCGGGCAGCGGCGGGATTTTTGTAAGTTATCCTGAGGTCAGCAGGGAAAAAGCTGTGATCAGGATACAGACACATGTGAAGAATACTGGTGCCCATGATCAGGATATCGTCATCAGTCATTTTATCCTGAAAGGCACTGACGAAATTATAAGATATTCAGCGCCCGAAAGGGAATTAAAAGCCGGAAGTGACAAGAAATTTATTGAGGATATTACACTCCAATCACCGGATTTATGGTCCCCTGCTTCTCCAAATCTATATAAGCTGGTGACACGCGTTTCTGCCGGCAACCGGCTCCTTGATGCAGATACGACCCGGATCGGGATCAGGCGCTTTGAGATCCGTCAGGATCATTTCTCCATCAATGGGGAGGAGATGTTCCTTCGTGGAGTAAACCGGCACCAGGAATACCCTTATATCGGTTATGCCCTCAGCAATGAGGCACAATACAGGGACGCCCGAAAGATCAAAGAAGCAGGGTTCGATTATGTTCGCCTGTCGCATTACCCTCATGCTCCTGCGTTCATGGACGCGTGTGACGAACTTGGGCTTATCGTTGTTGATGCGATCCCGGGCTGGCAGTTTTTTAATGAGAATGAAGCATTTAAAACGCAGGTGATACAAACCTGCCGGGATATGATCCGCAGGGACAGGAACCATGCCTGCGTGATATCCTGGGAAGTTTCCCTTAACGAATCCTGGATGCCGGAAAAATTCATCGGCCAGGCTGTGGCGGCATCCCGTGAAGAGTTTCCCGGTGACCAGTGTTTCACTGCCGGCTGGATGAATTACGGCTATGATATTTTCCTGCAGGCACGACAGCACAGGCTTCAACATTATGAAGAACCCGGTAAACCATATATTGTTTCGGAATATGGCGACTGGGAGTATTATGCCATGAATGCCGGGCTGGAGCAGAATCAATGGAAAGACTTAGTGCCGGATGACCGTTCAAGTCGCCAGCCACTTGCCGCAGGTGAAAAACAGCTCCTTCAGCAGGCCACCAATATCCAGGAGGCGCACAATGACAATTTCAACACCCCTGCTTTTGCGGATGGTTACTGGGTGATGTACGACTATAACCGGGGGTTTGCGGATGACCTCGAAACCTCGGGCATCATGACCATCTTCCGGGTCCCGAAATTCAGTTATTATTTCTTCCAAAGTCAGCGGGATGCAGATGAGGTTTCATCATTATTTCCTTCCGGCCCGATGGTATATATCGCTTCCTGGTGGGATGAAAATTCTTCATCAAATGTCAGGGTATTCAGCAATTGCGAAGAAGTGGAATTGTCATTGAACGGCGTTTTGATTTCCAGCCAGAAACCCGACACCGGCAGGATTTGCAACAACCTGGCACATCCACCATTTACATTCCGGTTAGATAAATTTAAACCGGGAACGCTTGTGGCAGTTGGTTTTATAGGAGGGGAAAAAGCAGCGCAGGATACAGTCACAACACCAGGTCAGCCGGCTGCTATAAAACTCGTATATGATGAAAGCGGACTACCCCCAAAAGCAGGATGCAACGATGCGGTCTTTATTCATGCCATCATTCTTGATGCGAATGGCAACAAGGTTCCTATCAATGGCGTCATGGTCAATTTTTTTATATCGGGTGATGCGTCAGTCATAAATCCTGAAAGTAAGGCATCAAGTGAGGCCGGCATCGCGGCTGCCCTGATCCGTATCGGTGAATTACCAGGCGAGATTACCATACAAGCTTCAACAGCCGGATTATCTCCCGCAAAACTGAGAATAAAATCTCAGTGAAAAAGGATTGTATTGACAATAACGATTTTATTTTAACCACTAAGGCGCATTAAGGGTTTTCACTAAGGCGCACAAGGAAAATCTGCGCTTATCTGCGCCTTGATCTGCGAAAATCCGCGAGAAATATTTAAAAAGTTTCTCGCAGATGAACGCAGATTTGATATGCAGATTTTCGCGGATTTATTATTTAATCCTTTGTTCCTTTGTGATGTACTTCGTGCGCCTTATTGTGCTTCGATCGTATATTTCATGGTTGTGAGATCAACCGTGATCAGGTACTGGCCTGCAGCTGACGGAGCGGGAATTGAAGGCGGATCAGGCACGCTTTCGGTTGGTCTATAAGAGAGTAAGCCTTGTTCGCCTGTGCCATCACCATTAGTCCCCCATTGTGGAGCCCAAGCTCCTTGCACCTCCAGGAATTTCATTCCGCCGGCGGCATTCAGGGTTGTAACCATGGTAAAGATATGCGGGGCACTTTCAGTAAACTGTATGGCAGCAGCGGCATCCCAACCCACTGTTGTCGCATCGCCAACCAGGTAGAGCTCGCCTGAAGTAAGGAAAGTAGAATAGGTCAGGCCCAGGGTATCTGCCATGATGTAATAGTTTCCTGCAGTGGCTCCTACCGGGATAGCAGGCGGATCGGGCACGCTTTCGGTTGGCCGGTAAACGAGCGGTCCGGCTTCCGCGGTGCCGGTAGCATCCGTTCCCCATTGAGGCGCCCATAAACCAAGCATTGAGATAAACTTGATGAACATGTCAGTTCCGGAAGTCAGGGTCTCAACCCTTGCGAATTTTCCGCCACCGATGTGTTCCATCGGTAGGGCAAGGGTGTTGTCCCAGCCCACCGTGGTCCCGCTGCCCAGGAGGTAGATCGGCTTGATAATCACCAGGTCACCGTATGGTGTGATATTGATGGTAACCGTGTCGGAGAAAACTTCCGAATATTTGGTGATATCGTTGATGAATGAACGAACCCTTAACTCTATACCCTGCGCTACATCGGGATCAAGTTCCAAATTCAGCAGGAGGGTGTTCATTGCACCTACCGTCATACCGAAAGAAGTACCTTCCGTGCTGGCCAGGTCATGGGCATCAGCAAAATTATTACCGGCGAAGTCCATTTGCAGCACATACTTCGTCATCTCGAGGTTGGTAAGGTTATACTGCGCGGGAGTCCATTCAAAGTTAGTCATGGGATTTTCAGCCTCATCCTGGATGAGGATAAAAGATGCGCCATCTGCCGGTGTTGTAATGACCGGACGAACAGTCTGGCTGACATCCAGTTTGGGATCCTTAAGCTCCTTTTCGCAGGAGATTAAAAAGCTGGTCCAGATTATTGCAAGGAATATGATTATTAATTTTTTCATCCTTATAATTTTTAAATGTTTGTTTAATACCCGGGATTTTGAACAAGGTTTAAATTCGCGGTCAGGTCGGCGGCCGGGATCGGGAAAAGGTTATATTTCGCGTCCGTTCCAAATCCTTCTTTTACCTTTCCCTTCCAGGGCCAGAGGTATTCGCTGCCGGTGAAGCGCCCATACCGGATCAGATCGCTTCTCCGGTGCCCTTCCCAGTAAAGCTCGCGGGCACGTTCATCCAGGATGAAATCCAGGTTGATCTGGGCCACATCCCCGGAATTGTCGCCATAAGCACGCAGTCTCAAATCATTTACATAGCCAAGAGCAGTTCCGATGTCTCCGCCTGTTCCGTTTCTAAGCACGGCTTCGGCATACATAAGATAGACATCGGCAAGTCTGAACATCGGGAAGTCGGTATCGGTATGGACCTGGTGACTTCCGGGTGCACCTGCTTTGTCTACATTCTTGAACTTGGTGAGGGCATATCCGTCATTGAAAGAACCGATGTCTTCGATTTCCAGGTTCTGGCCATCCGTATGGAACATCGCGCGGCTGTCGGTTGCGCCGGTGATATCATCGAATTTGGCAACAAAAGCGCTGGTGGTCCGGGTACCGCCCCATCCCCCGTCTATACCAAAAGCAGCGGGATCCATCGTACCGCCGACTTGTGCATGGATTATGAAAGTAGTGCCGCCCCAGGTCCTGGTATTAAGGCCATCAAAGTTCACTGCGAAGATCACTTCATTAGAAAAGGCATTATCGGCCAGGAAGAGGTCCTGGTATTCGGGCACAAGGGAATAACCGGCGTCGATGATCTTATTGCAATAAGTCAGACACTCGGTGTATTTCTGTACCCCGGTATAGACCCCGGCATTAAGATACAATTTGGCCAGCAGCATCCAGACAGCAGCTTTGTCAGCCCGGCCGTAGTCATTCTGCCGGGCATCGACCAAAAGGTCTTCGATGGCCAGCAATTCGCTCTCGATATAATCGAAAAGGTCGGCCCTTTGGATCTGTTGTGGAAAGAAGGCTCCCACTTGATCAAGTTCCGTTACAAACGGCACATTGCCAAAGTGGTCCAGGGCATGCCAGTAACTGAGCGCCCGCAGGAACCTTGCTTCAGCACGGAAAAAGCCGATGTCGGTCCTGATATCGCCGGAAATTCCACGACCATCGAGTTTACTGTCAGTCGTTTCCCGGATGAACTCATTGCACAATGAAACCTGGTACATGATCCGGTAATAAAATGCCGTGATGAAAACATCGCTTGCTCCCCAGGTTTGGTAGTGAAGGTCCTTGATAGTCTGGTCGTTCCAGCTGATCACGGCCTCGTCGGTGGTAAGCTCCTGCATGTACCATAATCCGCGGAGGTATTGTCCGAATCCTTCGTCAATACCGCTGATATCGGGATTTCCGCTCGGGCCGGTCTGTCCGGAAACGGCCAGTCCGGCATAAAGCTTTGCCAGGACCTGGATATAAGATTCCGGGTTTTCATAAACGCTTGCAGCAGTGACCTCGTCCTTGTCGATAGGCACTGTATCCAGGTCCTTAAAGCAGGACGTGGTTAAAAGTGAAAAGGCCACAATCATTAAAGGGATATAGAGTATTTTTTTCATGAGTGTACTGATTTATAGGTTAGAAACTCAGATTAATTCCAAGGGCATAAACCCGCGGGCGGGGATAAATCCTGTTGTCGATCCCGTTGTTGATTTCAGGATCGATCCCGGTATAATTTGTAATGGTAAATGCATTATTTACCGTCGCCGAAATACGGAGATCAACCTTCTTGTTGATGATATCATCAAACAGGTAGCTGAGGGAAATAACGTCCATTTTAAAGAATGAACCATCCTGGATGAAGTAATCGGATAAATACTGGGGACCGACGAAATTGATGGTGGTTACATCGGAGGTAACATTCCCGATATAAGGCCCTTCAGCACGATATAGCCGCTGGTAGACCCCATTTTCGGAACTAACATTGTTATATACATAATTCCCGAAATTAGCCCGGCCTGCAAAGAACAGGTCCCAGTTCTTATAAGTGAGGGTGGATGAAATACCGAACCAGAACTTCGGATTGGCGTCTTTGTATTGATACCGGTCTTCATCGGTCACCGCGCCATCACCATTCCTGTCCACATATATCCCTTCTATCGGGTTGCCATCGGCATCGTAAACCTGTTCATAAACAAAGAAAGAATTCATGGGGAAGCCCACACTCTGGATCTGGACGGTACTACCTACACCGCCTGAGATATTTCCTGTGAGGACACCGAGGTAATTGGTATCGGCCGTTGCCGTCAGTTTGGTGATTTCATTAATGCTGTACGTTGCATTAAAGTTGAGTTCCCACATCCAGTCTTTTGTAACTACAGGTTTGGTGAAGATGGCAAACTCAACACCCTTATTTTCCATATTGCCGACATTGGTCAGGATGTAGTTGGTGAGGTTCGATCCTGCCGGTACCGGGATCGTGTTGAGCATATCTTTGGTTTCCCTGTAATAGAAATCCAAAGAACCATAGATCCTATCCTTCAGGAATCCATAATCCAGACCGATATTCCAGGTCGTAGTCTCTTCCCATTTTCTACTGTAATCATATCCCTCGGGACGTAATGTGATATAGTAGTAATCCCCGAACTGATAGGCGGCAGTCGGTTCGCTGTACGTATAGCGCGCCATGTATGAATAGTCATTCAAGGTACCGATGTTTTGTTGCCCCGTGACACCCCATCCAAGCCTGAGCTTTAACTGTGACAAATTCTCCAGGCCTGCCATCCAGGGTTCTTCATTGATCTTCCAGGCCAGTGCCGCAGATGGGAACCATCCGGCGCGAGTCTCGGGAGAGAACCGGGAAGTTCTATCATTCCTAAAAGTGAAAGTAGCAAGATACCTGTTTTTAAAAGCATAAATAAAACGGCCATATAAAGAAATGAGATAACTTTCTGAGGCATAATCTGAACTGTCATTGACAAGGGTTCCGGCCACGTTGGTGGAATAGTTCGAGCCTTCTCTCCAGAAGTGCTGCCAGGAGTAACCGGCCATCACATTGAAATTACTGTGGATAGATTCGACATCCTTTACATAATTTCCATAGAACTCCAGGATTTCATTCTTTTTACTCTGGTCATATACTGTCTTAATACCTCCTGTATTGACCGCATCATATTCCCATGCGGCATATTCCGGGACATCTACCGTTCCATCGCTCCAGGAATCATCCAGGCCGAGGTTCAGGTTAAGATGAAGATCCGGGAAGAAATGGAGTTTATAATCGAGCTGGATATTTCCGATCAGTCGTTTAACATCGGAATTGTCATCCCTCATATTCAGCAGGGCGACGGGGTTGCTGGAACCCTGTGCCACCGGGTCCTGGTTATAGGTCTGGATCCAGGCATAGTAACCGCCATAGGGATTCGGGAAATAGATCGGTTTTTCGGTTTCTGAATCATAAAAATGTAGTGAGTCGGCAGTAACCGGTTGGGTGGGATCGTACTGCAAGGCAGCGCCGATGGCGCCCTGGTCTGCAAAATGATTCTTGACAAAGTTGCCTTTTGCGTTGATATTGATTTTCAGATGATCGTCGAAAAGGCTTGGATTTAACGATAGGCCAAGGGTTGTGCGTTTCATGTTATCGGTCTTAAGGATACCGTCCTCGTCAGTATAACCTACTGAAAACCGATAAGGAAGAATATTAACGGCTCCTGAAATACCTATATAATGGTCCATGCCGAAAGCAGTCTGGTATATTTCATCTTGCCAGTCGGTATTGGTGTTTCCCATCATCCGGAGGACTGTTTCATTGCTGTCATAACGTTCATTCATGATAGTCCGGAATTCGTCGGCATTGAGAACATCGATCGTTTTTGGCACCGTATACAAGGAAAAAGTACCGTTGTACTCAAGGCTTATAGGCTTTCCCTTTCCATCCTTCCCCAGGGAGCTCTTCTTGGTAGTGATCAGGATAACCCCGTTGGAGGCCCTGTTGCCGTAAATGGCTGTTGCAGAAGCGTCTCTCAGAACAGTGAAGGTTTCAATGTCATTTGGATTGAGGGTGCTGAGGGCATTCCTGGTACCGGAGATGCCGTCATTGTCTACGGGGACCCCGTCGATGACGTACAACGGGTCATTGCTGGCCGAAAGGGAAGATCCCCTTCTGATGCGGATGACAGATCCTTCACCTGGCGCGCCGCCGACAGATGTAATCTGAACCCCCGGTATTTTTCCGACGGCAAGCTGAGGCACGGAAGTAATGCTCCCTTTGTTGAAATCTTTCGTGCTGATTGCAGACACCGAACCGGTTGCATCTTCCTTTTTCTGCACGCCGTAACCGATTACTACCAGTTCCTCGAGGAACTCTGCTTTCGCGTTCAGGGTTATATTAACAACGGTATTTGGCTGAACCGTAATTTCCTGCGGTTTATAGCCAACGAAAGAAAAGACCAGGACGTCTCCGGGATTGACCTTGATTCGGAAAGCTCCGTTGACATCCGTAATTGCACCTGTCTGGGTTCCTTTAATCAGAACAGTCACCCCCGATAATAACTGCCCGTCAGAAGCATCCGTAACCTTGCCGGTTACATCGCCTCCCTGGGCAAATGCTCCAGAATAACCAATAAACAGCAATGACAGGAGCAGAATCAATTTTTTAGTGTAGCGCTTTGTCATAATTAGGTTTTTACTTATTTGTTATAAAAAATATTTTAAGGAAAACAAAAAGAAAAAATAAAAATAATATAATTTTTATGTGTTATTTTGAAAATATTAATTTAATTCCAAAATCAAGACCGATCTGGCTGGAACGATAAGTAGATCAAGAGCATGAACCTTGCCGGTCAGCACATCTGTACCCTGACGGTTTGAACCTGTCACTTCTACAAATCTTGAACCGTTCAGGTTTACGTCTTGATCATTCATATTGATCGCCACCATGACTTTCTCCTTTTCGTTGTAACGGAAATAAACATAAGTCCCGTTCTCAGGGGAATAATGGACCAGTTTTCCGTCATGCAGGCAGGTTTTGGTTTTGCGCCAGTTTACCAGTTTCTTTATATAAAGTTTTGCTTCAATTTGTTGAGCCGATAAACCATTATCGTCAAAGGCATTGACAGGATCATTTTCCCAACCTCCGGGAAAATCACCCCGGATAATGCCATCATCTTTTTTGCCCGGGCTTTTCATCAGGATTTCTGTGCCATAATAAATCTGGGGTATGCCCCGTATCGTAAGGATATAAGCTATGCCGATCCTGAAAAGGTCATAATCTTCATTAACCTGGGTAAAGAACCTGTTCATGTCATGGTTATCCGGAAAGATGACCAGGTTATACGGGTCGGCGTAAAGGAAATCATTGGCGAGCATTTCATACATTACGATCAGGCCGTCATTATGATAAACATCTGCCCCGTTCAATCCTTTCACCAGGGCGTTTTGCAGGGGGAAATCCATTAAACTGCCCAGGCAGGAAGTGTAACCGTCGGAATTGACCTTGCCTTTCTGCCAGTATGCAATAATGGCGGGATTCTCAGTCCATTCTTCGCCTACAATGCTGAATTCCGGGTATTCATTCATGATCTCGCAGGTCCATTGTCTCATAAAATCCTTGTCGGGGTAGGAATAGGTATCCTGGCGAATGCCTGAAAGCCTGGCATATTCTATCCACCAGATCGAATTCTGGATCAGGTAGCGGGCAAACAGCGGATTCTTTTGGTTCATGTCAGGCATCGATTTCACAAACCATCCATCGGAAAAGAGTCTTTTATCTGATGGGGAAACATGGGGATCCTGAACAGTTGAACGCCGGTGGTTTGTCATGACGTACTTTCCGCCGTAATTGATCCAGTCGCCGGAAGGCAGGTCTTTCATCCACCAGTGCTCTGAACCGCAGTGATTCGCAATCATGTCCATGATCAGTTTAATCTTCCTCTCTTTCAAAATAATTCCCAATTGCCGGTATTCCTCATTCGTGCCATACCTGGGATCGATCTTATAGAAATCTGTCGTGGCGTATCCATGATAAGACGTCCTCGTCATATTATTTTCAAGGACAGGATTCAGCCAGATGGCTGAAAAACCCATATCTGCAATATAATCAAGGTGGTCAGTAATCCCTTTTATATCACCACCATGGCGTCCATCCTTATTCGCCCTGTTGGCCTGATCCGTATAGCCGGGAACGTTGTCGTTTTCCGGGTTTCCGTTGGCAAAGCGGTCGGGTGTGATCAGGTATATAACATCAGAATCGTTAAAACCTATTCTTTCAGCGGAGCCCGGTTCCCTTTGTAAAAGCTGGTATGTGTAACTGACTTTGGATTTCCCCTCTTTTTCAAAAAATATTTCGAAACTTCGGGAGGTAATGGCTTCATTAAACTCCAGCAGGATGAAAAGATAATCAGGGTTTGCCACGGCGGTGACCTGTCTGACCTTCACCATGTCGTCCAGGATAACCGGTTTGAGGTCCGAAATTTCAGGGCCATATACCATGAGTTCAAGCCGGTTGTTTTTCATGCCGGCCCACCAGCAAGGGGGCTCCAGCCTGGTAATGGTGTAACCGGCATATACCTGCACGGAAATCATTATGACGAAAACCGGTATTACAACTACTTTTTTAAGCATGGATAGGAAAATTGAAGGATTCAACTTTTTCAAGATAAGAGATATTTATAGAATAAAAATAATTGAATTTTTAATATATTCTTCAAGACAAGCGAATATTGATTAATTGGTGGGATGGAGTCCCCAAAGGTTAATGGTTTTTATTAATTTTACCTCCGGAATAATCCTTGTAAAAAGTTTGAAGAAAAGCATTGCTATATTGCTTTTGGTTTCCTTAACGGCTCCTTTTGTGGGGACATATGTCTTTCTGCAATACAATAAAAATAAGATTAAGAATGAAATCGCTGCGATGATCTTTATCGGCATTGATAAAAAGGATCTTGTCCAGCTTAAGTTCACGAAAGAAGAGGCTGAAACCAATTTAAACTGGAAGCATGCCGGTGAATTTGAATACAAAGGCCAGATGTATGACATCGTTGAAAAGAACCGTAAAGGCGATACTACCTTCTACAATTGCTACAAAGATCATAAAGAAACCAGGCTGAAGAGTAGGATTGCACGGCTTGCCAGCAGGGCGATGGGACAGGACCCATGCCAAAAGAGCCAGACAGAAAAAATCATGAATTTCTTTAAAACTGTTTACCGGTCGGATGTATTCAACTGGAAACCTTATTCTTCTCAAGCCACAATTTTAAATTTTTCATTTTGCATTTTTCATTATTCTTCTCTGTCTCTTTCTCCTCCTGCTCCACCGCCTAAAATGGGTTAATTTTTTTACCACATTAGACACAATAGGGCACAGTAGGAAAACACAATAGTCATTATTGCTTTTTAACTATTTATCAAGCATTTGACTAGTCATTCTAATGTGAATTTGTATTGTGTTCTATTGTGCCTATTGTGGTGAAGTTTAAATCCATTTTTACTAAAATAATAATTCATAAAAATGAAAAAATATTTATCTCTCTTAATATTTACAGGGACGTTCCTTCTTGGTCATTCTCAGGTTATCACCATTAAAGACAAGGAGAACCACCAGCCTCTTGAACTGGTAACCCTTTCAAGCGAATCCCCACATGCATCGGCCATCACCAATGCAAGGGGGCAAGCAGATATAACTTTTTTCAAGGGATCAGCCCATATTGAAATCAGGATCCTTGGATATTCACCGGTATTTAAAAGTTATCAGGACCTTGAAAAGGCTGGTTTCCAGGTTTATATGAGCCAATCCACTATCTCCCTTGACCAGGTGGTGGTTTCGGCCACACGCTGGAGCCAGCTGAACCGGGAAGTCCCCGCTAAGATCACCAGTATTTCGTCCAAAGAAGTGGCTCTGCAAAATCCCCAAACTGCAGCTGACCTTCTTGGTTCCTCCGGTGAAGTGTTCATCCAGAAAAGCCAGCTTGGCGGGGGCAGCCCGATGATCCGCGGTTTTTCAACCAACCGCCTGCTGATCGTGGTGGATGGTGTACGCATGAATACGGCTATCTTTCGCAGCGGAAACCTGCAAAATGTGATTTCACTTGATCCTTTCGCTATCCAGAAAACTGAAATTTTCTTCGGGCCGGGTTCGGTTATTTACGGAAGTGATGCGATCGGCGGTGTGATGAGCTTCCAAACCCTGAAACCCCACCTTTCAGTTGATGAAGATCCGTTTATTTCGGGAAATGCAGTAACCCGCTTCTCTTCAGCCGACCAGGAACTTACCGGTCATTTGGATATAAATGTGGGCTGGAAGAAATGGGCCATAAATACAAGCTTCTCTCATTTCAACTTCAATGACCTCCGGATGGGTTCAAACGGTCCGGATGATTACCTGAGACCGAATTACGTCCAGCAGCATGACAGTGCTGATGTCGTCATCACAAACCCTGATCCGTTGGTACAGCATCCTTCAGGATATGCCCAGACAAACCTGATGCAGAAAATCAGGTTTGCGCCAAATGACAAATGGGATTTCACTTATGGATTCCATTACTCCACTACCACCGATGTTTCGCGTTACGACAGGTTGTTGCGCACAAAGAACGGCCTGCCCCGGAGCGCCGAATGGTATTACGGGCCACAGATCTGGATGATGAATGTTTTAAATATCGAAAATAAAGCCACTTCAGGGATTTACGACCAGATGAACATTCGCCTGGCCAGGCAGTATTTCGAAGAAAGCCGTCATGACAGGGACCTGAATAAACCGACCAAATTTAACAGGAACGAGAAGGTTGATGCCTCTTCCGTAAATCTCGATTTCACAAAATTGATTAAGGAAAAACATACAATTAATTATGGCCTGGAATATATTTTCAATAAAGTCACTTCAACCGGAACGGACGAAGATATTACCTCCGGTGAAATCGTACCCGGACCAAGCCGGTATCCGCAGTCAAAATGGGCTTCTTATGCGGCCTATCTCACTTACCAGTACAATGTGACTGAAAAATTTAACCTGCAGGCCGGGGCGCGGTATAACCTGTACTCACTGAATTGTGAATTCGACACGACCTTCTATCCATTTCCGTTTACCACTGCTGATATCAACAATGGAGCACTGACCGGAAGCCTGGGATTAGTTTTTAATCCCACTGAAAAATGGACGATGAGTGCTGATTTTTCCACAGGATTCCGCTCTCCCAACGTGGATGATGTAGGTAAGATATTTGACTCCGAACCGGGTTCTGTGGTCATTCCAAACCCGGACCTGAAGGCCGAATACGCCTACAATGCAGAGATAGATATCGCCAAGGTTATCGGCGATTTCCTGAAGATCGACCTTGTGGCCTATTACACCTACCTCCAGGATGCAATGGTTCGAAGGGATTACACCCTGAACGGGCAGGACAGCATCATGTATGACGGCGAAATGAGCCAGGTACAGGCCATGCAGAATGCTGCATTTGCAACGGTTTACGGGGTTCAGGCAGAGGTTGAGGTCAAAATCCCTGCCGGCTTTGGTTTTTCAAGCCAGATTAATTATCAGAAGGGTGATGAAGAGCTTGATGACGGGACTACCAGTCCTTTGCGCCATGCTGCACCATGGTTCGGGATGTCAAGCCTGACCTATTCTGCAGACAAGCTTAAAATGGACCTTTACGCGACATACAGTGGTGAAGTCCGTTATGAAAACCTTCCCCCGGAAGAACAAGGCAAAGATTACATGTATGCCAGAGATAACGACGGAAATCCATATTCTCCCGCTTGGTACACTTTGAATTTCAAAGTGATGTACCAGATTACAGATATCCTCTCTGTAAGCGGAGGGGTGGAAAACCTGACTGATATCCGGTACAGACCTTACAGTTCGGGAATCACAGCCCCGGGAAGGAATTTCATTCTTTCACTGAAAGCGAATTTCTGATTGAATAATAGGACTCCATCCCGCGGGATGGAGTCCCTTTGTTGAAATTCCTGTCTAACCCAGTCGATTATTTTGTATATTTGAAGTGGTTTGATAACCTAACGATCAGTTCTATGAAAAATCCATCGAAAATCATTCTCTTCCTTATCTTTAGCTGGTTAGGTTATAATCTTTCGGCGCAGGAGGACTGCATGGTGCTTAAACCGGAAATTGCCGGTAAATATATGGGAAAGTGCAAAGACGGGCTGGCCCATGGCAAAGGAAAAGCCGTCGGCCAGGATACTTACGTGGGCCAGTTCAGTAAGGGCCTGCCAAAAGGTACAGGAACCTATACATGGGCAAACGGCGATACCTATGTCGGGGACTGGGAGCATGGATTAAGGCAGGGCGAAGGAACCCTGAGGTTTAAATCGAACGGGAAAGACTCAACACTCACAGGTATCTGGGAGAAAGACCAATATAAAGGACCTGTGCCTCCTAAACCAATTGTTATCAATAAAGTTAGCATTGACCGCTATACTTTCACCAAATCAGGAGGGATAATAAACCGGGTACTTATTAATTTTTACCAGAACGGAACAAGAAACTTTGGTATTGAGAACTTAATGCTTTCCACTACCAGTGGTACCAATACGAGCCTGGGACAATCAATAGGGTACGAAAATATCATATTCCCGGTTACTATTAAAGTCACATATTCTACCTGGAATAAGGTCCGTACGGTTTTGGTTTATGCAATTTTTGAATTCGAAATCTTTGAGCCCGGTGATTGGGTGGTGGATATTCATAATTAGCCGTAAATTCATGGCAGTCAACGGCGCAGGCATAGCCAATCGACTTATCATCAAATTTTATAACTTTGCTGCCCCGAACAAATCATATATTGTTTTGTTAAATAATGACTTTACAAGCTTAATATAAATGGAAGAACAAGTTAAAATACCCTTTTTGAAAAAGTGGTGGATTTCTGCCCGCCCATTCTCATTCCCGGCTTCAACGATGCCGGTTATTTTTGGAACTGTCCTCGCCTATGTATATGGCGGATATGAGTTTAAACCCTTGTTGTTTATCATGGCCTTTTTTGGAATGGTCATCCTTCATTCAGGCGCCAATATTCTGAGTGATATTTTTGATTACCGGAAAGGGCTCGACAAGATCCCTTCGCCGGTAAGCGGCGGGATTGTCAGGGGATATATCACCATCCGGGAAGCATGGATCGCTTCTGTCAGCATGCTCGTCATCGGCACTGCCCTCGGACTCTATCTTACATACGTCAGCGGCCCCTGGCTGCTTCTGATTGGCTTCTTCGGGCTTTTTGTCGGCACATTCTACACCACCGACACTCCCTTTGCCATGAAATACCATGGGTTGGGCGATCTGGCTGTATTTCTGAATTTCGGCATCCTCGGCTCGCTGGGCGCTTATTATGTGCAATCCGCGACACTGTCGTGGATACCGGTAATTTGGGCTATCCCCATGTCGATGTTGGTGATTGCCATCCTGCATGCGAATAACTGGCGCGACATCCAGTCGGATAAGGCGGGGAAGATATTTACCGTTGCCGCTCTCCTGGGTGATAAAAGTTCATTGCGGTATTACGGCCTGTTGATCTATGGGCCTTTTGCGCTGGTATTGGTGCTGATTCTTGCGCCGTTCTTAGTGGTTCCTGATATGACCGCGATGCCATTCACTTTTCTTATCACCATCGGTGCACTGCCATTAGCGATCAAGTTATGGAAAAAGGCGCTGAACCGAGAGCATCCTTTGCAGCCACTCGATTTCATCGCCCTCGATGGGGCCACTGCCCAACTGAACCTGCTGTTCGGATCGCTCTGTACCCTTGCGCTGATCCTGCATGCGGTGATACGGTTATTCGGGTGAAAATCTCTTCTATATCAACTGTGATTTTTGTGTCAACCCTCGCCGTCCTGATGTTCATCCCCATGTTCGTCCTGCATCAGATCGGACCGTTCGACTTCTGGTGGTGGATGAGCACTAACCTTGTCGTGCTTCTCGCAATCTGTTTTTTGACAGACCGTGGATATCTTTCCCTGCTTAAGAAAGATTTGAGCGAAGGACTGCTTCGAAAAACGGGAATCGGCCTCTTATCAGCCGCTCTGTTATTCATTCTTTTCTTTATCGGAAATTATTTATCCCGGAAATGGTTCGATTTTGCCGGTTCAGGGATTGAGGGGGTATATGGTTTTAAAGGAGATGCAGCAGGGATCAGGATCGCACTGCTGATGCTGCTGGTGATCGGTCCGGGGGAGGAATTGTTCTGGCGCGGTTATCTTCAACGGAAACTTTCATTAAAAGCCGGAAAATGGACCGGTTTTTTTCTGGCGCTTCTTTTGTATACCGGTGTCCATGTCTTCACCGGCAACATCATGCTTATCCTGGCTGCCTTCATATGTGGCCTTTTCTGGGGCTGGATGTACCTGAAATACAATTCCATGTTGATAAACGTGGTCAGCCATACAGTATGGGATATAGTGGTGTTCCTCCTTGTGCCATTCAGTAGTTAGCCAGGGACTCCATCCCGCGGGATGGAGTCCCTGGCATTTTCACTCCATGAATTTCTGAAATCTTCGCCAATGCTTTCCTAATTCACGCCATACATCATTAAAATCCGGTATGTCTTTCATCTGATTAGCTAAATGTTCCTGCCAATGTACTGCATAGGTCTTTTCTTTTCTCAGTAGAACTTTGATTAATTCCCTGGGATTATATCCTTTATGATTTGCCTTGTCCTGAAATGCAAAAATGTGATCTTTAATGTCTTGTCCTTCAATTTCAAAGAGATACCAGAGGTCATAGATGTCCCTGGGGGCAGTTCGTTGCATCAGGGAACGCATTTTCTCAGCTACAACTTCTCCGAGGGTGTAGCAAAGAATACTATATTTTTCCTTGGCAAGGTCGGAAAATGGATTGATAATCTGCCTTTCCTCCGGTGCATTGTATATTAACTCGTCAGGGCTTATGTCAACTTTAATATCCTTATTTGCTCCTGTACCGCCTAAAGGCCCGGTGTAGGAAAGGTAAAAAGTATAATTTCCGGTCACGTGTTGTATTTCGTCTATTATAGATAACTTTACACGAGCCGCCTCGTATACCCATTCCACCAATTCGTTAAACGCCGTCTTTATGCCTTTAATGTCAAAATCTTTTCCGTAATAAGTAAAGTCAAGGTCTTCTGAAAAACGGAAGTCGGGGAAGTAAACCTTTTTCAGTACTGTCCCTCCTTTGAAAATAAGATGCTCTTTCAAATAGCGATTATTTGCAATACCCGATATAATCCATGAAATGACATAATCCTTTTCAATTTGCGTATCTCTAACGCCTTCTTTTCCTGCAATGGATTGTATTTCTCCCGGTGTTATCACTGGATTAGGTTTTCAGGGAATCAAGAACCGTTTTAAAATCTATGTTATCTATGATACCCCACTTTGAATTGTAATAGCCCTGCTTTGGTAAAGAGGGGTCTAAAGGTGCATAGGAAGAACTGATTTTTCCGGCAATAAAATTTTGAAGTTCAGGAAAAAGCCCAAGTTGGCTTATGATAAAACCAAGCCGCTTATAAACCACTTGAGTATCAAATTTTTCGAGATAACTCTGAAATATAGCAGGTTGCAGTTTTTCCCTGCTTTTAAAGAGTGCTTTGGTTATTTCAGTGATTCCGCCTGCAAAATCCGGTTTGTATAAACAGTCGAGTAATGTCTTTTCAAGATCGCTACAGTTCACTTTGTTAAAATCATCAATCCACTGCATTTTAAAACCAAAGAAACGGTTTTTACTCAAAGTAATAAACTCGAACCGGACATTCTTTACTTGTTGAGATTTGGGTTTCACCTGTTCCTTGGTAACAACCTGTTCTACCATTGAAGGCTGTGTAATAAGTCCATGAATATCCAGCGCACTGTAAAATCCGATATAGTAATCTTTTGGCTGCACCATGGCTACCGCTGTCAGGTGCCAGTCTGGAAAATACTGATCCGGCTTTTGCTCGTATGGAATGCGGTGATACAATCCTTCCTTGATACGCATAATCACGCCTCTCTTTGTCATGTCGCTGAGCAGTTTTCTTACCGTTGTATTATCCTTTCCGGTAAGAATTTCTGAGGCATCCTTTAATGTAAAGAAATCCTTTTTCTGGCTGATTAAAGCGCTTAAGAGTTCAGAAGATCTGTATGAAATACTTTTAATCATATCTTGGATGTGAGATATAGGCTCACAATTCAGATACAAATATAAGAATTATTTTATAAAATTTGCTATCTTTGTATCAAGATGACAGATGTACACGAACCGGCAATAAGGAGTTATAATATGAGCCGTATAAAAGGCAAAAACACTAAGCCTGAAATACGGGTTAGAAAGTTTCTTTTTTCCAGTGGTTTACGATATCGACTCTATGATAAAAATTTGTCGGGAAAGCCGGATTTGGTTTTGCCGAAATATAAGACGGTCATTTTTGTTCATGGCTGTTTTTGGCATGGGCATAAAGGGTGCAAATATTATGTTATTCCGAAAACAAGAACCAAATGGTGGAAAGAGAAAATTGATATTAACATTAAACGTGATATAAATACTACAAATAAATTAAAATCAGAAGGATGGAAAGTAATAGTTATATGGGAGTGCGAGTTGAAGATACATAATATTGATGAAACATTACATCAATTGTTGAACCAATTACAACTGTAGGTATGAATGTAAAAATCAATAATCAAAAAGATCTATATGAGTTTATAGAGCAAATCATCAATGAAGGAGTCAGTTTTCATCCTGATGATGATTTCAGGGATGTTATTAATTTCAATACTGGTAAAAAAATATACTCTGAAAGTGCAGCAGATATTCGGAATAATCTTTTAGATCAATCTTTTTCGGTATGTCAACGCGATGGGCTAGATTTATATGATTTGACAAATGATATATTAAAAAAACATATTGAATTAACCCGATGATGAAAACATGATTCCAGTAATAGATTTGTTTGCCGGTCCAGGGGGATTGGCAGAAGGCTTTTCTAATGTAATGATCAGCGGTCAAAGGGTTTATGATATTAAATTATCTATCGAAAAAGATAAAAGTGCACATAAGACTCTTGAATTTAGAAGTTTTTACCGGCAATTTCCCATTGGACAAGTTCCGGATGAATATTATAAAGTATTACAGGAAACCAATTTATCAAAGAGGAAACTCTTAAAAACCCAGCTTTTTGAAAATTATAAAATCGAATCGGAAAAGGCCAAACAGGAAGCTTGGCATGCTGAGCTTGGTTTACAATATAATTAAGCATCGGAATTCTTTTATCTCTTTTCTATATCTACAAGGAATTCAACCTGTTAAATTCTTCTATTAACCAGACAAATGAAAAATTACTTCTATACGGCCGTCTTATCCCTGCTGCTCCCAATAATGGCTCTCAGCCAGTGGAGCACAAATCCTGCCGTCACCAACCCTATCAACACCATGACAGGTGAACAGGCCATTCCTAAAATTGCTACCTGCCCCGATGGAGATTCCTATATCGCATCTTTTTCAAGCGAAAACGGGAACTATAATGTCCGGATGCAGCGCCTTGACGCCCAGGGCAATACCCTGTGGGCCACTAACGGCATCCTGATCAGTGACAATCCGCAGATGACCTGGCTCACAGACTGGGACATGACTGCCGATGGCAGCAACCATGCTATTCTTACCTTCCAGGATATCCGGAATGGTGGCAATAACAACGTGGTTGCCTATCGTATCGCCCCGGACGGCAGTTTTATCTGGGGACCTGACGGCATCGCCCTTTCAAATAGTACAGCTTTCAATGTTTCACCTAAAGTCACTGTCACTTCGTCAGGAAATGCCGTTTTCGCCTGGCAGGCCGACGAAGTTATCATCATGCAGAAAGTCAGTCCCTCAGGCACGCTGTTGTGGGGCTCAGGAATCATCCTTAGCGGCACTCCCACATTTTCCTGGCCCCAGTTAATGCCGGTGGGATCCGACGATGTCATCCTGAAATATTTTGAAGATACAGGCCCTTCCTACTCCCCCACTCGCCATGTATTTGCCCGGCGATATAACTCCAGCGGAAGCCCCGTCTGGTCATCACCCGCAGCTATCTCAACGGCAGGTGGGATCTCCGCATGGACACAAATTTTTCCATTTATCAATGACGGGAGTGATGGATTTTATATCGCCTGGCATGATGACCGTGACAATAACATGCTGGCGAGCGCTTATGTCCAGCATATCAGCAACTCAGGAGCAGTATTGTTCCAGGCTAACGGGGTGGAAGCTTCCACCCTGAGTGGCAGGAATCACTATTATCCGCAGCTCGCCCTGCCACCCGGCTCATCAAATGTATTCGTATTCTGGAATGAAATGGACGGTGACCAGAATTTGCGGGGAATCTATGGCCAGAAACTTACATCCACCGGGTCTAGGTTATGGGCCACTACCGGTATGGTTTTCATTGAGATATCTTCAACAAATGTATATCCCTATGCCGCAAGAAATTCACCCACCGATGTGGTCTTGTTTTATGATGAATATTTTGATGCCGTCAACAGCCAGCTTAAGGCCATGCGGGTCGATGCCGATGGCGGTTATGTATGGACACCATCCTTTAAAACCATCTGTTCCGTTAACTCCGAAAAAGTGCATACGGAAGTGAACGACTTTGCCGATAACCAGTGGATACTCAGCTGGGAGGACAACCGCTCCGGTGACAGGGATATTTATGCCCAGAACATCCAGCTGAACGGTGACCTTGGACCCTGGGACCCGCAGGAAGGAACAATAGAAGGGATGGTGACCCTCGTTGGAGGAACCGCCAGCGTTACCCTTGTAAGCGTGGAAGCAGGAGAGATTGTGACCAACCCTGATACCACAGGGTTCTATTCCATGGTGGTTCCTAGTGGAACTTATGAAGTTATCGGCAGCCTTGCCAGATATGAATCAGATACTGTTCCCGGTGTAGTAGTAGTAACCGACCAGACTACTGACGATGTCAACCTTACACTGGTAGCTCTGCCAACTGGATTTATTACCGGAACAGTAATTTTGACTGAAGGGAACGGGGATGTGACCGAAGTGGAAGTCACTGCAGGTTATCATACTGTCAACCCGGATGCATCAGGCAACTATACAATGGAAATCGAGATTGGCACTTATGATGTAACAGCTGCCCTTGCAGGATATGTCGCTGAAACAGATACGGGGATTGTGGTTGTTGAAGGTATGACTACTGTCGGCGTGGATTTTGAGCTTTCTCTCGTTCCAACCACCGGTTTTATCGAAGGCATGGTCCTGCTTCAGAATGGCACAGGAGATGTGACCCAGGTGGATGTTACCGCAGGGACTGTAACCGTTAATCCGGATACCACAGGACATTATATCATGGAGATAACGGCCGGTACCTGGGAGGTCACAGCCAGCCTTACAGGATTCCTTACGGGGGTGGTCCCGGGAGTAGTAGTGCAAGTGGAGCAAACGACTCCCGATGTGGATTTCTTCCTTTACCAGGCCCCCGATGTTGGCTATATTGAAGGTTTTGTCACCCTTTTGAACGGATCCGGTGATGTAACGGAAGCAACAGTCGCGGCTGGTGGGCAGACAAATCATCCTTCATCCAATGGATATTATTTCCTGGCCTTGCCGGAAGGCACTTATACGGTGGTTGCCAGTCATCCTTACACCCTGCCGGACAGTATTACCAATGTAGCAGTGGTAACAGGGGCAACCACGGGAGATGTTGATTTGGAACTCGAAATACTCAGAGGAGATTTAGTCAGTAAAGCAGTCGATGATTTCAATAACCCCCTTAATAATGTTGATGTTGAGATTACCGGCCCGGAAGGGATTTATACTGGAACCATTACAAACGATTCGCTGATCTTCGAAGATCTCCCTTACGGCCTGTATAACGGCACTGCCTGGCTTGAAGGCTTTGAACCGGTTTATGCGAATGATGAAATGGACGAGACAGATCATGATATAGTCTTCTATTTTTATACCACGGGAATTATTGAAGGTAAAGCTAAACCAGATGAATTCATGGTCGTATCCCCGAATCCTTTTTTCGGATCTACTTTTATTACCTTACAATTGAATGATCCTTCTGCTGTCTCTCTAAAAATCTATTCCCAGCAGGGACAATTAATCACAACGCTGGCTGAAGGGAAAATGGATGCGGGTATTCATCATATGGCCTGGAGTGGTAAAAGCGAATCCGGACAGGTTGTTGCGCCAGGTATGTATACAATCGTTCTGCAAACTTCGTTGGGTAGGTTATCAAAAGTTTTAATCAAACAGTTCTGACGCTGTCAGGTCCACTTTCAGCGGACGCTGACAGGTCAGTTTGCTGTTTCAACCTGACAGCTCCGCCTGAGGCGGACTGTCAGCGTTGTAAAGATAAACAGGTTAATTGGGTTGACCCTTTGGTTTGTTCTTAATCAGTAACTTATTTATAAATCCTGTAAATGCACCCGGCCAGGTCGTCAGATATAAACAGCGATCCATCCGGCCCGACTTGTACATCAGCAGGCCGGCCCCAGGCTGTTTCGCCCTGGAGCCAGCCGGCAGCGAAAACCTCGTAACCAATTGCGCGCTCTTCATCAATATTTACATATGAAATCCGGTATCCCGTCTTTTTTGAGCGGTTCCACGAGCCATGCTCAGCAATGAAGATTCCGCCCTTGTACTTTTTATCAAACATCTCCCCGGTATAAAAACGCATGCCCAGTGCGGCAACATGAGCAGGTAATTCTAAAGCAGGAGTGGTGAAAACGCCGCTTTTGGGCCGTTGAGGCCAGAATTCGGGATCTATTATTTTCCCGTGTATGTATGGAAACCCAAAATGCTGGCCATCGACACGGGCTTTATTCAATTCATCAGGCGGAATATCATCACCCATATCATCGCGTCCGTTGTCAGTAAACCAAAGCACACCTGAGGCCGGGTCCCAGTCGAACCCTACCGTATTTCTCACACCTTCGGCATAATATTCCAATACTTTACCATCCAGCGACATCCTCATAATCCTGGCATACCACACTTTATCAGGAAGACAAACATTGCACGGAGCTCCAACCGGGATATACAACTTGCCGTCCGGCCCAACCCGGATGAATTTCCATCCATGTAATTTGTCTGAAGGGAAATTACTATTGACAACAACCGGCTTCGGTGACGTATTCACCGTCTGCAGGATGTTTTCATATTTAAGGATGCGGGAAATCCCGGAGACATATAAGTCGCCTTCATAATAATCAAGCCCTGCAGGCATTTCCAAACTATCATCAATGATAATGACCGATCGGTCCGGCCTGATAGCATACACCTTGCCTTCTTCCATCGAGCCAACAAATAAAGTACCGTCTTCGGCAAAATCCATAGCACGGGCATTGGTTACACCTATGGCATAGACCTCAATTTTGTATCCTTTGGGCAGCATGATCTTTTCCAGGTTGAAAGAACTTTTTGGTATTACCTGGCTGATAACTATCAGTGGAATTAGGATCAGTGCTGTTAAAATTATTTTTATCATGCGGTTGGTTCTGTTTACCGGTATAAGACTTTGATTGAACCGGCAAAGTTAAATCAAAATTGATGTTGAAAAGATTTTTGGAAATAACGTTGTCAGTTAAATTATTACCGCTATTTTTGACACTAAATGTCAATAGAATATATGTCAACAGAAACGATAGGCGAAACGCTGAGAAAATTAAGGGGGCAAAACGAACTACCTTTACGCAAAGTTGCTGCATTGCTTGACATCGATGTCGCTATTTTAAGCAAAATGGAACGAGGCGAACGCAAGATGACAAAGGAAGTTGTTTTAAAACTTGCAGACATATACAAATACAATGCAGACGATCTTTTAGTTTTGTTTCTCAGCGACAAAATAATGTTTGAAATTCGAGACGAAGACCTTGGAGAAAAAGCACTGAAAATTGCGGAGCAAAGAGTGAAATATTTAAATGATAAAAAGAGCATAAGTGGCGCTACCGATTAATATCGATGAGTTACTACATGGTAATACTGTTGAATGGGACCGTATTGAGCTTAAGAAAGGCTGCAATCCTGAAAGTATTTTGCATTCTCTTTGTGCTTATGCGAATGATATAAACAATTGGGATGGAGGATATATTATAATTGGTGTAGAAGAAGAATATGGAGTTGCAAAGCTTCCTCCTATGGGGTTAAAACCAGATCAACTTGATGCAATTCAAAAGAAATTAATTGAATTATCCTATAAAATTTCTCCTACCTATATACCTGTTTCACAACCATATCTAAAAGAGGGGAAATATATTTTAGTTATATGGGCACCGGCCGGCGATAACCGTCCATATAAAGCCCCAGTTAGCCTATCTGGGAAGAAATCAGAGAAGGCATGGTACATAAAACGTGGTTCTATAACCATTAGAGTCAAAGATGGCTCTGCGGATGAAAGAAGATTACTCGAATTGACAGCAAGAATTCCTTTTGATGACCGTATCAACCAAAATGCCAAACTTGATGACTTGAGTTTACAATTGATCCAGTCACACTTGAAAGAGATAATGAGTTCATTGTATGACGAAAGTTCAAAGATTCCTTTTCAGGACTTGTGCAAACAAATGAAAGTTGCAAAAGGCCCTGACGAAAACCTCAGGCCTACAAATGCTGGATTATTGCTATTAAATGAACAACCGGAGCAATTTTTCCCCGGGGCTAAGATAGAACTTGTAATACACAAAGGTAAAGCCGGTAAAGATTATGTAGAAAAAATTTTTACCGGTCCTATAGTTAAGCAGGTAAGAGATTCCCTGAACTTTATAAACTCCAATATTATTCAGGAGCAGGTTTCTAAAGCTCCTGGTCAGGCGGAGGCAGTACGGTTCTTTAATTATCCTTATCAGGCTATTGAAGAAGTATTGGTCAATGCTGTTTATCACAGAAGTTATGAACGCGAAAATCCGGTTGAAATACAGATACTTCCCGACAGGATTGAAATTTTAAGTTTCCCAGGGCCAATGCCGCCGGTTGATAAGGAAATGCTAAAAAGAGAAAGAGTTGTTCCCAGAGAATACAGAAACAGGAAATTGGGTGGATTTTTAAAAGAACTTAAACTTACCGAGGGTAGAGGAACAGGATTCCCTAGTATTCGTAGAAGTCTTGAACTTAATGGCTCGCCTCCTCCTACATTTGAAACAGATGATGACCGGTCTTATTTCCTTGGTATTATTGAAATTCATCCTTTGGCTCAAAAGATAGAACCACAAAGAGCCGTAGATGTGACCAAAGATGAGACCAAAGATAATGGCTTGTTAATTAATTCTTTAGATGATGTTGACTATTATCTTAGGTCAGTGGATGACCAAAGATGGAACCAGGTTGAAAAACAGATAATAGGGAAAGTAGATGATTTATATTTAGACGTATTGCTTTATTGCATTACCCCCAGAACAAGAGAAGAAATATTTAAACATATAAAAAAATACAACAATAGCAGGAACTTTAACAATTACATTCAGCCTGTTGTTGAGGTAGGTTGGTTGATGCTTACTTTACGCGATAAACCTACCAGTAAAAATCAAAAATATGAAACATCCCATTTAGCCAAAAGACTAATTAAATCTCAGATAACAGGCATAAAACGGGAACCTGTTGCTTCATCAAATATTGCTTCGGTGGGTTATGATGCAGAGAGAAAAATTCTGGAGATAGAATTTCATCATGGCGGAGTATATCAGTACTTTGATGTACCTGAAGTAATTTATGAAGAATTGATGAGTTCGTCATCGCTTGCCAGTTACTTTCACCATAATATTCGTGAAAATTATAAACTTGAGAAAACATAAACCAGAGCAAAAATGAAAAGGGAAAGTGTAAGTTCATCAAATTTAGCCTCAGTAGGTTACGATGCAGATAAGAAAATTCTAGAAATAGAATTTAATCATGGTGGAGTTTATCAGTATTTTGATGTGCCAAAAGAAGTTTATGATGAATTGATGAATGCCGATTCTCTTGGTTCCTATTTCTATCATAATATTCGAGATGATTATAAATATATCAAACTTTAAAAAATATCAACATGAAAAATGAAATTTGTAAAGCTATCAGGAACAAAAAAATAATAAAGTTTCTTTATGATGGCGAAAGTCGTACTGTTGAACCTCATTGTTATGGTTTAACAACCAAAGGTAATGAAGCAATTAGGGCATATCAAATTGCTGGTTATAGTTCTTCAGGCAAGATGGGTTGGAAATTATATGACTTATCTAAAGCTGGAAATATTCAGGTGCTTGATGAGTCATTTGATATTAGAAACGATTACAAAAAAGGAGATAAAGGAATGAGTGAAATTTATTGTGAATTATAAATAAAAAAATAATGGAAGAATTTGATATTTTTAATAATAATAAAAAGTATCCTGATGCTTCACAAATATTTGATCTTAAGGTCAAATCTAAAGAAGAAATAAAAGATAAGTGTTTATTTCTTATTGATACAAATGCATTACTGATACCATATACCGTTTCTTCACATGGTTTAGAGGAAATTAGAAATTTTTTTAAAAAAATTATTGCAGAAAAGAGATTCTTTATTCCAGCCCAAGTTGCAAGGGAATTTGCAAACAATAGACCAAATAAACTCACAGAAGTTTTTCAAAAATTAGTTAGATATCGAGATGGTTTTCAAACTCCAAAATTGGAAGAACATCCAATATTACAAAGTACAGTTGAATTTGATTCATTACAAAGTAAAAAAGAAGATTATGATCTAGCACTCAAGAGATTAAGAGAAGAAGTACAAAATGTTATACATGTTGTTGAAAATTGGAATTGGGATGACCCTGTAAGTTTGACTTATAAAGAACTATTCAATAAAGATTTGATTATTGAACATGCTATAATAGAAGATAAATTTAAAGAAAATTTAAAATATAGATATAAACATAAAATTCCACCCGGATATAAAGACAACTCTAGAGAAGATGAAGGAATTGGAGACCTATTGATTTGGGAGACAATAATAAAAATTGCTAAGGAAAAAAAACAAGATATTATTTTTATTACAGGAGATAATAAAGCAGATTGGAAACATAGAAGTGAAAAAAAAGGATTATACCCCAGATTTGAATTAACTGTAGAATTTAAACAAAAATGCGATAATAAGGATTTGTTATTACTTGAATTATCAGAAGCTCTTAAACTATTTGGGATTAGTCCTGAAACAGTCAAAGAAGTAAAATCTATCGAAAAAGAATATGAGAAAATTATGAAAAGGAAAAGTGTAAGTTCATCCAATTTAGCCTCGGTAGGTTACGATGCAGATAAGAAAATTTTAGAAATAGAATTTAATCATGGCGGAGTTTATCAGTATTTTGATGTGCCACAAGATACCTATGATGAATTGATGGCGGCTGATTCCCATGGCAGATATTTTGTGCATAATATAAAAGATGATTATGAATTTAACCGCTTAAAATAATTATTTATGGAAAAATATTTAAACAAAAGTGGCAATTCTCCCATCACTCATTATGAAATTGGTATTGATTTCATTATAGTTAGATTTAAAGGAGGAAAAGATTATATTTATAGTTATAAAGGCAAAGCAGGTAAGTATAATGTCGATATTATGAAATCCCTTGCAGTTCGTGGTTCGGGATTAAGTGCATATATAACCAAGAATGTAAAATATTCATATGACTAAACATTTTCCCAGCAAAGACTCATACAGTTCAGCTTAGGTTCATGTCTTAGACATAAATATCGGATGGATACTAAATCTCTTGGAAAATACTTTATGGCAAATATTAGGAATAATGATAAATATGTTAAACTTAAAAAATAAAATTATGAATACATTAGAAATTTTAATTGAAGCTATCAAGAATAGGCAGCCAATTTCCTTTGAATATAACAAAGAAGGAAAAGTAGAGGGAACACGATTTGGAAAGCCCTATGCAGTTTTTATTTATATTGCAAAAAACACTAGAATACAAAGCACTAAAGTTCATATTGTTCAAACAGGTGGAGTTTCTGATACAAGAGAAGAAAACCAATTTGAAAGTTTTAGAATGTTCAATATTGAAGATCTTTCAAATGTAAAAATCTTAGAAGATGAAAAAGTCTTTGGACCTCCTTTTCACGAAAATTATAACCCTGAATGGGAAGGCTATAGAGATGTAATTGCAAAAATTTAGAAGATGAGTATTCAATACGATAAAGAAATATTTTCAAACAACAATTTTTCTTTAAAAGTAAATTATTCAGGTATTAAAGACAGTGTTGTTGAATCTTCTAGTTTAATAATGTCAGTATATGCGTATGATAAAACTGGAAAACCTATATTTTCAGAATCATTAAACTTTGAGCAAATCAAAAGTTTGTACGAACATTTAAATCAAATTTCTATTATCACCGATTCTACCCAGACTACATCGGGTAAATTTATAGAAACTACAGGTGAAGTTATTGATATTCTGAATAAGTTAAACAATCTTGACCCAAATATATTAAAGGTTGTATTAAATAAACTTAAAAACATAGAAAGCATTCAAGCATCATTATCAGAAGTTGAAGATAAAATGGGAGTTCCTATATTAGAAAATATTACTGCTTATGAAAAATTTAAATTTTGGAAAGAAGAAATAAAAAATTTGGAACTTCTTTTACAATTAGAGGAAACTGGTGATATTGTTAAAGAAATTAAAGGCCAACAAAGTTTAAGAGCTTATATAGCTGGCCAACCAGAAAAAATATTTCAAAATTGGATTGAAAGAAATCATCAATGGGTATTTGGCGTTGAATATACTAAAATAAAAAAAGGTAGAAAAATCGCATTGTTTTCTGAGGGGGATTTATTAATGGAGTCTATGGATGGTTTTTTAGATCTCATCGAATTAAAGCGACCCCAATATGGTATTCTAAAATTGGATAAAAGCCATAAAAGTTATTATCCATCATCTGATTTATCTAAGGTTATCGGACAATGTTTATATTATTTGGAAAAAATGGATAATCTTAAAATGAATCTTGAACAGGAACATAAAGTTAAAATATTAAGACCGAGAATAAAAATTGTTTTAGGTAGAACAAAAGACTTTAATGAAGAACAATATAATGTACTGAGAATGTTAAATTCTAACTTAAATCATATTCAGATAATTTCTTATGACTATTTATTAAGTTGTGGCGAAAAAATGATTTCTAACTTATAAGAATCAATATGCAATCCCTGCAAATAAACTTCGATTCGCCTAAGCATTTTGAGTTAAGCAATATTAAACCACTTAGTGGTATAGTTGGGATTTATTTTATTTTCACGATAAACACACTAATTCAATATCCTTTCAGAAAATCCCGGTTACTTTATATCGGAATGAGCGAAAAGAAAACCAATAGTATTGGAAGCCGTTTAACAGGTCATTTTGAAGGCAAATCAAAAAATGTAGGATTAGTTAATTACAGAAAAATTGAACCTTTATTTTTTACTTATATGAATTTTGAGATGCTTAAATCATTCTGGCAATTAAGGATTGAAGATTTGGAAAGCTATTTTATTTTGAATTTTGTAGAACATTTTGGTGTTTACCCGATTTGTAATAACAAAACCGGTTTTGAAGTTCTCAACAATGTTTTAGAAGTTGATATTTCAATTGATTGGAATTACTTTGATTAAAATTATAATGTATGGAAAATGTAAAATCTGGGAAACAAATTCTTGATGATTTCTTCAATGAAATAGAGAATTTACCCGATATTGATAATGAAATAGCACAATTATTTGCAACCTTATATTCTCAAAACAAATTTACGGATGTAAATATCAAGAATGAATTGCAAAAATTAAGAGAAAAAAAGGATGAAAATCAAAATTAAGAATATTACAATCAAAGGATTAAGAGGTGTTAAAAAGCAGATTGATCTTGACCTTAGCGGGAAATCCATTTTATTGTATGGTGATAATGGTACAGGGAAAAGCAGTATTACTGATGCTTTTGAGTGGTTTTACTATGATAAGGTAAACCATTTAAGTAATGAAGAAATAGGGCGTGATGGAAAAGAAGCCTTACGCAATACCTATTTAGAAGAAACTGAATCTGCCGCTATTCGAATAGATTTCTCTGATGTTGGTATTTCATCAGAGAAGTCATTAAATATTAAGAAGGGGAAATTAGTATCTGAGAATTCAAATTCTGAAGAAAAGTTTTTACAATATATAACTGAGTCTCAAGAAGAAAATTTATTACTAAGGTATCAAGATTTAAGAGGTTTTATTGATAATTCTAAAACAGATAAACTAAAATATTTCTCTGATATTATTGGCTTTTCAGAGGTTACAAAAGTAAAAGATGTAATAAAGAAAACTTTTAATGCAATAAGATCTGAAATTAAAAATGGTGGATATGAAAATCAGATTCAAACGCAACAGTCAACCCTTCTTTCGAATATCGGGGCTAACATTTACTCTGAAAATCAATTATTTGATAAGCTTAATGAACTAATAAAACCTCTTAATACTGGTATTGATATCAATCAATTTAATGATATTGAAACCTTGATTGAAATAATTAAAAAGCCAACTGATAATCAAATCATTGAAAAATTAAATTTTCTGCAAAAATGCTGGGATTTATTGACAAATATTAAAAAAGATATTACTGCCATTAATGACCATTATTTAAAATATTTTAAGGAATTTGAAAAATTATTTAATGATGTTGAAAGTTTAAAACAAAAAATCTTTGAAGAATTATTAAATACGGGAAAACATCTATTAATTCAAAAATACTATACTGATAATAAGTGTCCACTATGCCTACAAGACAAAAATAAACAGGAATTAATATCCGAAATTGAGGATAGACTTAAAATAATAGAATTATCAAAACAAAAATTAACAGCATTTGAAAAATTACAAACTGACACAAAACAGATTATTGAAAACAGGATAAAACAAATAGATTCGACATTGACTGAAAAATTGATAATTGAAGAAACTCATCTTGAATTAAAAGAATCAATTGAGAAAATTAAGTCAAAATTATCCGTTTTCATTTCGGAAATCAACATTAAATTGCTTGCAGGTAAAAGAATTAGAACTATTGATGAAGTTAAACTTACAGATTCTGATCTTAATTACATTTCTTTTATTAATGAAGATATTTTATCTATTAAAGAAACGTTGAAAAAAGATAATTCTTCTGATATTAGAGTTAAGGTCGAATTTGCAAAGAATTCTTTCAATCAGATTAAACAACTACAGACAGAACTTCAAAAATTAGATCAACAGAAAAATAATATTGAAATTATTTATAATGCTTTTGCGAAAAAGCAAAAAGAAGGTTTAGAAAGTTTTCTTAATAATTTCTCGACAATTATAAATGAATATTATCAATTTATGAATGTTGACGAAGCGTTTAAAGATTTGAAAATTATTCCGATTGAAGATGATGAAGAACTTAAAGGAATTACTATTCAATTCAAATTTAATGACAAAGAAGTTACTCCATTACAAAAATATTTTAGCGAATCACACTTGAATTGTTATGGTCTGGCTTTCTTTTTAGCTTCTGTAAATGCTTTTAACAAAGAAAACAGATTTATTATTCTTGATGATATTATTTCCAGTTTCGATTCGAATCACAGAAAAAGATTTGCAGATTTGTTATTTGAAAAATTTAACGATTATCAGATAATATTATTAACTCACGAAACTCAATGGTATGAATACATTAGAGCAATCGCTAAGAATAAAGGTTGGCTATTAAATAAAATTAATTGCAATGAAGAAAAAGGAACATACTTAGAAGAAAGCCCTGAAGATATCCGAGAACGTATTGTTAATAACTTTAAAAATAATATTGAAACAAATTTAGGGAATGATATCAGAATTTATTTAGAGTTTTTTATAAAGCAGATTTGCTACAATTTGGAAGCAAAAGTAAATTACTTGCCAAATGAAACTAACGAAAAGAGAATGGCTCCTGAAATGCTGAATGCATTAAAATCAAAAATAGAGAAGTATAACAAAACTTTAATTGAGAGAACTACTAATTCAAACATTATTGGAAATCTTCTTTCGCATGACAATAAATATTCTTCCAAAATAGGTGATTTAAAAGCATTTTGGAAAGACATTTTGGAACTTGAAAATTTATTTTTATGTGAAGATCATGACTGTAAAAGCAGGATTGTATCTTTTAAGAATTTTGACTCTGTGAATAAGAAAATTAGATGTGGTTGTGGTAAAAAAGAATATGATTGGAAAGGATAATCCCTACACTATGGTAAGCACAAACCGTTAGATAATAACTTACAACATTCAAAATAAATATAATGAAATCAATCCCTATTATTATTCTCCTGTTGGTCTTTATGATCATCAACCTCACCCCGGCAGGCGCTCAAAAAACGATGAAACTTCAAAAGGCAGTCTATTCCGACAAGACTCCTCCCCTGCGGGAAATGGAACTCTTTGAGCCTGGTCCTCGCGACCGGAGCTGGAAAGATGGCATCATCCGGAATGAAGATTCGGAAAGGGAATTCAATGATAATCCTCAACCTCTTCCGGTTGGGAATGATCCGGTTTTGCAGGATTTTTTCGGGAACCGGGCCGGCAATGAGATTATTTCCAATTTTGAAGGCGTGGGTAACCTGAACTCGGTCTATCCTCCGGATACTGAAGGAGATGTGAGCCCCGACCATTACTTCCAGATGATCAACCTTTCATTCCAGATTTTCGACAAACAGGGCAATTCCCTTTATGGTCCTGCCGATAACCGCACCCTGTGGAATGGGTTTATCGGTTCATGGACCAGTACCAACGACGGAGATCCTGTTATTCTGTACGATGAACAGGCCGACCGTTGGGTTGCAACCCAGTTTGCCATCAACACACCTGACGGGACTTACTGGGAACTTGTGGCTGTTACGGAAACGGGTGATCCGCTGGGATCATGGTTCCGGTATGCTTTCCAGTTTCCGGTTTTTAACGACTACCCAAAAATGGGAATATGGCCCGATGGGTATTACTTTTCTTTCAATATGTTCGGCGGTGATTACCGCCGGGCTGCCGTTTGTGCGCTTGAAAGAGATGCCATGCTGGTCGGCGATTCAAATGCCCGGATGATCCTGTTTGATATGCCAGACGGAAGCGAGCCGTGGAGCCTGTTGCCGGCCGATTTCGACGGCACTCCTCCACCTGACGGAACGCCGGACTATTTTGCTTATGCTATGGATGATGCTTATGGCAGTGGGGATTACCTGAGCATCTGGGCTTTCAGGTCCGATTGGGAAAATCCTGAAAATTCGACCTTTGAAGAAGTTACAAAGCTGAACACAGAGCCTTTTAATTCCTGGTTCTGCGATGCTTCACTGGGGTCTTGCATTCCCCAGCCTGATGGCGGGCCGAACCTGGAAGCCCTGTCCGACCGGTTGATGTACCGCCTGCAATACCGTAATTTCGGGGATTACCAGGTCATGGTCACCAACCATACCGTGAATGCCGATGGGAACGGCCATGCCGGGATCAGGTGGTACGAAATGAGGGATCTCAATGATGGCAATGGATGGTTTATTTACCAGCAGGGCACCTATGCTCCCGATGAACATCATCGGTGGATGGGTAGTGTGGCAATGAACGGCAAGGGTTATATTGCGTTGGGTTTCAGCATTGTAAGCGGGACCAAATATCCATCGATCTGCTATACCGGCCGTAGCCCGAATGACCCGTTAGGCCAGATGACTTTCTACGAAGAAGAGATCATGGCAGGATCAGGAGTCCAGACCGGACCGGCCGCCCGCTGGGGCGATTACAGCATGATGTCAATTGATCCGGTAGATGATACCACGTTCTGGTTCACGACCGAATATGTCAAACAGACCGGCCAGGTGAGCTGGCGCACCCGCATCGCAGGATTCACGATGGTGGAGGATCACATCTCCCCTGCTGAAGTGAATGACCTGGCTGCTCTTGCCAACACTACCAATTCTATCACCCTGCAGTGGACTGCCTCCGGGGATAATGGCATTTCCGGTACAGCTTTCTTATATGATATCCGTTATTCCACAGAATCCATTACGCCTGAAAACTTTGAAGCGGCCATTCAGGCTGAAAATGAGCCATCGCCTGCAGAAGCCGGCAATACCGAATCATTCACCATAAAAGACCTGGATTTCTCAACAAGGTATTATTTCGCAATGAAAGTCCGCGATAGGCAGTTTAATTTTTCCGGTCTTTCCAATATAGTGCAGGCAACAACACCGGGCTCCCCGGAGATAGCGGTCCAGGAAACCGCAATAGAGCAGAAACTGTTCCCGGGTTCTATGGGGACACGTGATTATAACATTGAAAACACAGGCGCCAGTGATATCTATTTCAGGATTTTGAAAGATACGGTCAATAGCAGGGGGCAAGGGGATATCCGCGGTATCTATGAAAATTCCACTAATGCGGTCAGCGGTCTGGCTTGGGTCGGGAATGAATTACTGATGATCGATATGCAGAAGAATTACCTCTTTCATTACGATACTGCAATGCAGCAACTCACCGATACTGTGATTATCCATAGCAGTCCTTACGGCCTGGTTTGGGATGGGGAGAATCTTTGGATCGGCGATAAAAATGGCCATGTCCTGGAATATACGCTGGATGGAATTCCAACCGGTGCTTCTTTTAACTGTCCGACAGCAAGTTACTCATCACTGGCCTGGGATGGCGAATATTTCCTGACCAACTTCATCCTGGAAAGTGATCCGGTAATTTATCGAATTGATGAAACCGGCGAGGTGATCAGCAGCTTTAAAACCGACCTTGACCACATGAGAATCTGGCAACTCACCTGGGCGGATGAGCATTTGTTCAGTGGGGAGGTCTGGTTTACGAACAACAGTGGGGTGATCGGGCAGATTAAACTGGAAGATGGTACCGGAAATCTGATAAAGCAATTCCCGGCCCCGGCCAGTGTGTCGTATGCCATCACCCATGATCATTCTGACCTTTGGTATGGGAAAACCGGAGGGATACTTTACCGGATTGATGATGGGATTGATGAGGTTAACTGGCTAAAGGTCGATCCGGAAATTTCAGCTATACCGGCAGGTTCCGTGAACGGGATCAATCTCCGCTTTGATGCAGGTATGTTTGATGAAGGAAACCATCATGCAAACATGATTATTCTAAGCAATGATGAAGACGAGCCTGAAATCAGGGTCCCGGTGGATATGCTGGTGACCGGCATATCGATCGGTCCCGATACCAGTTTCTGCGGCCATCTATCAATAATGCTCGATGCCGGCGAAGGATTTGCAGGCTACCTGTGGTCGGATGGCTCCACCGGGCAGACCAACGAGGTGGATTCGACCCTTTATGGCATTGGCTTCGCCACCTTCTGGGTAGACGTAACCGACCTGGGCGGTACGATAAAAAGGGACTCCATCTCAATTAATTTCTTTGACTGCACAAGCATTTTTGAGTTTGCATCCGGGCTGAAGGTGACCGTTTATCCCAACCCTAATCGCGGCACTTTCAATATCCGCGCAGAAGGGCTGAACGGAACGCTGAGTTTGAGCATTTCCGACATGACAGGAAAGATGATATGGCAGCGAGAGATGACATCTCAGAGTGAGCCGGCGAAAGAAATTACTGTTGACCTGACCTCACATCCCAAAGGCCATTACTTGCTGCGGCTTTCCAGCGGAGAAGGGATAAAGGTGGAGAAGGTGGTGGTTTATTAAAAGTAACGAAGTAACGATATAGCGATGTAGCGATGTAATGAAGGGTAAGGTAGATGTACCAGGTCCTTCGCTACATCGTTACTTCGTTACATCGCTACTTCGCTACATCATGAACCATCCTTAATGAATAATTTTCTCAACGGATTGTTTATTCCCAGATGATATCAAAAGGAAAAACACCCCATTTTCAAGCTCCCTGAGATCAAGCCGGTAAGGCAATTGACCGGGTAGAACCGATTTTTCTGACAGTATTCTTCCTGATAAATCTGATAAAACAATTATCAGATGATCTTCAAATTCCACAGGATCTACCTCAATCATAAGGTAGTCATTTGACGGTACCGGGTATATCCTTACCGGCAATTGTTCCTCCTCATTTATGCCTGTAGGAATTAAATAAGGGCTTCCCCATTCTTCATTACCTTTCAAATAATAGTCGAGATACTGGCAGGGCATACAATAGTATTCATCACTGAATGAAAACCAGTAACTTCCCAATCCTTCAATATATCTTGTATAAGAAGACCACATTGGCTCATAGCAGGTATCCGGAGGAATATAACCGTAATAGATCACGTAAGGATAATCGATCCATTTCCTGCCAAAGTACGATGACTCTTCAAAGTACATACTCATATCATAAAAACCATCATCCCCGGTCCAGATTGTTTCAGTCGGCAGATGACCGCCGGCAACATACGCACCGAGGTCAGTATATGCCTCAACAACTGTATCATATTCCACCTCAGACGTTCCTTCAGGGCCGACATTCCACCTGATCGAACTCATCTCATAAAAAACGGTATCCTGGTCATCAGAATAATATTTATCCAGGACTTCGAAAATCTCATACATGATGCCGATGACGTAGCTGTAAACTTCACTGCTCCGATGGAAAATATCCCCAATTTCATAATCATATACCTCTCCATAAGTCATCAACCCGGTGCCGATAACCGTATCGGGTGTGGTGATACCGGTCAGTTCATAAGTATCATATGTCTCATAAGGAAAGAAATCCCGGAAATTAAAAGTCCTGACAAGCCCGTGATTTTTACTCAGGATCAGGGAATCAATTCCGAAATCAATGACCTTAACACTATCGGTAAACCCCATGAAACTCATGGTATCATAACGGGTTACCGTTGCCATGGTATCGGATCCGAAAATTACACCAATATCAATAAAACACCATGAATCTCCAGGCATTGCAGAGGTTTTCACAAGTAAGGTGTCAATGATATGATATGGCCATCCGGAATCATCACAAAGCCCGTAGAGCAGATTATCACCATTGGGTTTAACCAGGAGCTTCAGTCCCATCCAGGAAGGACCGTCGGGTTGGAAGCACCAGTCGTACTCATCGTAAAAATACCTGAAAATGGCCTGATGATTATACCATTCCGTCCCTTCTTCGGTCACTACAGATGAATCAAGTCTAAGTGCAACCACAGACGGATTCCATGATTCAAGCTGGTGATAAAAATACACGGCATCCTGCCGGAAGCATTGATAATCCTGCGGTTGCTGTGCAATGGACGATTTCCCGGCGATTAATCCGATGAGAAGAATGATTAGGCAGACCCGTCCGATCTGAAAATACGTGGTATGAGTTTTCATGATCTGGAATTATAATCCTCATAAAATTAAGAAATTAAAATTTAGATAATCAAAGAGCTTCAATATTAATTATGGCTATCGATTTATTAAAATTTAGCATTATATCGTGATCATACTCCGCGAAACTCTGTGTGTCCTCAGTGGAACTCTGCGAAACTTTCGTATTATTTTAAGTTATACAGAGTTCCGGTAAGAAGTTGCGATGTAACGATGTAAAAATATAACCATATCTGTGAAACTTCGTTACGTCGCTACCTCGTTACGTCGCTACCTCGTTAATTCGATACATCATAATCAAACCTCGTCCTGAAAATAGCCTTGCCATCTTCCTGCCTTGTCCCCTGGATATATTGCGAATGATCACGGGAAGGCCCGGAGGATATCTGTATGGTTTCATCCGTCAGCACTTCCGACAGGTAGTTGATAACCATGGAACTTATCCGGTGGGCCCGGTGCCATTCCGCCGGCAGTGCATCAATGCACCAGTCAATATACCGGATATTGTTTACATGCCCATGCTGGTCGACCTCGCTGAACCGCACTTTCCGGGATTCAGTGGCGGAAATTTCTTTCAGCGCTAACAGGAAAGGCGGATTTTTATCCAGAATATCCTGGTGGGTTGCCAGGTGGAGGATCGGCTTGACGATATCGACATTTTTAGGGCGACGGGTGGTCAGATCAAGGATCATCCAGGAAGAAGTTGCTGCCCCGATGACTGTGCCGTCGCTGTTCGTGATCCTGAAATCCCTGAATGCAAAGAGCCTGTCAATTCCTTTGGGCCAGGTTTCAACGGTGATGGTCTGCCCCCACTCGGGATAACCGACCATCCGGATCATCAGGCTGACAATTACCCAGAATTCATTGCGCTTTCTGGCATCTTCATAACCAAAACCAAGATGATTAGCGTGTCTCCATGCTGATTCCTGCAGGTAGTTGGCGATAGCTGACATTTTGATATGGCCGTTCAGGTCGGTGTCATACCAGTTTACAAGGTATTCTTCCTTCCAGATCTTTTGAAGGTTTATCATGGAGTTGGTAAAGATTTATTTAAAGGCAAAATTAGCAAAAGAGATGGCATCCCCGGAAAACATTAAAAAACCCCGGAAAACTCGCTTGAATGAGCCTCCGGGGTGATCGAATATATTGAGATATTGAGGTGCTATTCTATATTTTCGACAGCTCTATATCTACTGTCACCTCAATGGTTTCGGCAATATTTTTTACTACCGCACCAGGAATTTTTATATTATAATCGGCAGGCTTTACATTGAATTTACTGGTGCCGTGTATTTTATCACCGGACTTGACCGTAAATGTCCCTTTTTCACTGATGTTCTTCGTCACCCCGTGTATGGTCATATCTCCTTCTATCAAGGCATCATAGATGCCTCCCTTTGAAAAATTAATCGCTGATAAATTCGTGATCTTCCCCTTGAAAGTTGAGTTGGGGAATTTATCACTCTCCAGGTAATTTTCGTTGAAATGTTCCTGCATCAATGCCTTCGGAAACTGAAAAGACTTTATAAGGATCTTGCAGACTATGTCGCCTGTTTGGGTGTCCAGGACGGCATTTACCTGTTCATTGACTGCCTTGATGGTTTCCATCGGCGTTTCGGAATAGAACATAATGTTTCCGTTCTTGGTCATGTATTTCTGGGCATGAACACTAATAGAACTAACCAGTCCAATTAGTAAAATAGCTATGATCTTGATTGAAAGTTTTATGAGTTTTGCAGTAGTATTCATGGTGTTTTTGTTTTAAATGATGACGCAAAGTAAAGCCAAATCTACACCCTGAAACAAATGATTGTTGGTGAACGGGGAGTTTAAGGGGATGAACGGGAAAAACTACCATCTCCCTCTCAGCCAATCCCTGAATTCAGCTGAGCGCTCGGTGCTGGTGATGGATTCGAGATCACAAGGAGGCTTCAGCCTTATTTTGATCCTGGCTTTGGAATAGGTTATCATGGTCTCGATTGATTCCAGGCTTATGATGAAAGCCCGGTTAATACGGAAAAACCGCTCCGGATCAAGCTGTTTCTCAAGCTGGTCAAGGCTGAGGTCCATCGGGTGCCGGTCCTTAGTAAAGGAAACAGCAAATACAATCTTCTCTTCAATATAAAAATAGGCAATGTCTTTTACTTCAACCACCTTGATTTGCTGTCCTATCCTGATCATTAACCGTTTGAGATAGTCTTTCCCTGATTTGCCAATCATCGAGGTCAAAAGGGCAAGGTCGATCTTAGGTGATGACAGCTGAATTTTTCTGAATTTTCGGATGGCTTCGGCCAGCTCGGTTTTCTTGATAGGTTTCAGTAAGTAATCGATGCTGTTGACCTTGAATGCCTGTAGAGCATATTGATCATAAGCTGTTGTGAAAATAACCGGGCAAAATATAGTAATCTCCTTAAAAATTTCAAAACTTAATCCATCTGCCAGGTGGATATCTGAAAGTATCAGGTCGGGTTCAGTATGGGCATGGAACCAATCTACTGCAGATGAAATACTGTCAAGTATTTCCAGGACAATAATTTCCGGATCGATTTCTTCTGCCAGCTTCTTCAGCCGTTGGGCCGAAGCAGGTTCGTCTTCTATGATCAGGAGTTTCATGGAGTAATGTTATTGGTTAGTGGTTAGTAGTTATAATCGGAAGTTTCACCCTGAAAATATCTTCTGTTTTCTCCATCTCTGGTTCTTTTGCGGTGATCAGCCTGTATCTTTTCGAAATATTCTCCAGGCCAATTCCTGTTGAAATTTCAGAAATTTTCTTAGGACGAAGGTCATTTTCGACAATAATTCTTCCTCCCTGCTCATAAATCCTGATATGCAATGGTTTATCTTTTGAAATGATATTATGCTTGACAGCATTTTCAATCAGGATCTGTAATGTCATCGGAGGGATAAACGAATTCTGTATGTCCTTTCCTAATGAAATATCCAGGTGCAGGTTTTCCCCAAATCGCTTTTTCAACAGGAAATAATAGTTGTCGATAAGGGAGATCTCGTCTTCGAGGGGTATGACTTCCTCATCCCTCAACTGCAGGATGATCCTGAAAAAGTCCGATAGTTTTTCGGTGTATTTCAGTGCCTGGTCAGATTTCTCTTCGATAAGCGCCATCAGGGTACTGAAACTGTTGAACAGGAAATGGGGATTGACCTGGTTTTTGAGAACCTGGAATTCAAATTCCACTTTTTCTTTTTTCTGTTGCTCAATCCGGCGCATCCGCTCTTCGCGATAGCGGACAATAAAATAGATAACTGCAGCAAGCGCAACAATTACCAGTATCATAAACCAGGCACTTAGCCAGAATGGTCCTTTGATCCTGAATTCATAGGTTTCTTCAGAAGCGTTATGGAATGACTGGTCCAGGGATGATCGAACCCTGAAGGTATAAATTCCCGGGGGAAGGCTTGAATAAGTCACTGACCGGTCGAAAGTATTCTTCCATTCCAGGTCATAGCCTTCGAGCATCACCTGGTAGGTTACTGCTTCCGGGTTCGACAACCATAAGCCGGAATATTTAAAAGAAACATTGTTTTCACCGAAGCCCAGGATGAGGTCTTTTTTCATAACCATCGGTTCAAGGTAAACTGACATTTCTTCAAGGACCGTCCGTGGACCGTAGGATTCCGCATTTGTTCCGGGCTGATAGCGAATGATCCCGGTCCGGGTACCGATCCACACATTCCCGCCAGGGTCTTTACTTATGACATTCAAATCCGGAGAAATTCCCGCCAGGCCTACTTCATCCCCAAAATGAGCAATACGGTCCGTTGGAATGTGTAGAATATCAAGCCCATCATCATGGATGATAATAACTTCATCGCCGCAGGTTGTTATTCCGGTAATTTCAAGGCTGCTTAAACCATCTTTGATCCCGAAATGGCTGAACTTGCCCCCGTTATATTTATAAATCCCATCGCTGGCCGATGCAATCCAGATATTCTCACGCTGGTCGCCGGTTATGGAATAGATCACATCATCTCCAAGCCCGTTTTTCTCATCATAAGAAATCCACCCGCTTTTTGTTTTCACACTAATCCCATCCCCATCTGTTGCAAACCAAACCTGGTCATGTGTATCTTCAAATACCGAATAGATGAAATTATTCACCAACCCGTTATCGCGGTTATGGGAGGTGATAAGGAAAGGCCCATCAGGTGCGCGTCCTTGCAGGATGATCTCCGAAGCTCCCCCGAGGGTTGCCATCCAAAGCGTGTCAATATGTCCGGAGATCGACAGAACATTATTATTTATAAGCCCTTGTTTCTCCGTGATCTGAATCCAGGAACCATTATCCGGATGTATCCGGAAAACGCCATAGTTAAAAGTGCCGGCCCAGATATAACCCTGGTTATCCTGAAATAAGCACATCACTTTCAGATTGGGAAGATTAAAACCTTCCAGGTATTTCCTGGTACTGCCATCAGAAAGGTACAGGAGAAATATTCCCTCATCGTTACTAAACCAGAGCTTATTATAGTTCAGAAGATCGTGTCTGACGGCATGGATATTCTGCAGTTCGGCACCATTGGCCTGGTTGTAAAACTTCAGTCTGGTCCCGGAAGTGCGATACAATCCCGAGTAAGATAATATCCAGGCATTTCCTTCGGTATCCTCAAGAAGATCATTAATTTTTCCGTATTTGAAGAGGTCTTTATTGGTAACACGCTGAATAGATCCAGTAGCGTTGCCGGGGTCAATTTCCAGCAATTCTCCCGACGCTGTAGCTATCCACAGGGCATCCCTTAAAACCGCCAGGTCCTGAACCGGCCCATAAGGCCAGGAAACATCCGGGTAAGGAGTCCTGAAATCTGACCGGTCAGGCAGCAGGTATCCCGCACCGCCATCTTGAAACCCCAGCCATAATCTTCCGGAAGGATCTTCTTTTATAACTCTGACAATAATGTCAGGAAGAGGCTTGCCAATTTCAAGCGGCTTCACGTTTTTAATGCCATCCGTCTGCCGGCAGGCGGCAATCCCGGCGTCCGTCCCTGCCCAGATCAATCCCGTGTGATCGCACTCGAGATCATACACATAATCTTCGTTCAGCCCGTCATCATGGTTGATATTAAAAACACGGTTATGATTATAAAAATAGATGCCTTCTCCTGTTGTCGACCACCAGAGCACACCTTCCTTATCGGTAATTATATCAGAAATAGCTTTCCCGGCTGTTCCTTCTACAGGATTAAAAAGAGATATGACGCCCTCATCCAGCCAATAGATCTTACCATCTTTGCATCCAACCCAAAGGACCCCATCCGGTCCTTCATGAATTGCAGTAACTTGAAGATCAATAGAATCAATAGGTGAGAAATATTGCCTGAAAGATATCCCATCAAACCGGAATAACCCATTATCAGACCCCAGCCAGATAAAGCCTTTATCATCCTGAAACGCTTTATTAAAGACGGGCTCTTTTGTGGGAATTGAAAACCGGATCTTTTGGATGAAAGGGGACTGGGCTCTTGCCGGAAATATTACAAGCCATAAGCAAATAAAGATCAGGCTAAACCTGGTTATATCTTTGAATTTTAACACTTGTTCAATCAATTTTTTTGGCCAGTTCAGCTGTGATTGACACATCAATGACTTCAGCGATTTTCTGGAAAACGACTCTCGGTATCTTGATCTGGTGATCTTCCAGCAAAACCGTGAATTCAGCATGGAGTTTGATATTATTCTCTGTCAACCTGATTGTTCCCCGAATGATCCTTTCCTGTTCAATACCATGAATATCAAGCATCCCTTTTGCTCTGACCATTTGTTCTTCACGTGAATTGAGGTCAATTTCTTCGATGATTTTACCTTTAAATGTTGAAACAGGATATTTCTGAGCTTCTATATAGTTTTCAAAAAAGTGTTCCTGCTGGAGACTGCTGTTAAAGCCTTGAAAGCTTTTATTATCGATGGTGAATGCAAAGGTGCGGTCAGCTGGATTGATAACTCCTGACAGTTGGTCTGATTCGGCTTTAATGACCTCAAGGGGAGCATTGGAAGTAAAGCTGGCCGAACCATTGCGTGTAATAAAAAGCTGCTGTGAGAATGAGGTTTGTAGAAGAAAAGAGGCAAACAATATGATGACCGGAACTGTTTTCACGTGCCTGGAATTTAAGCGAAGATAAATATAATCTTTATTAAGATTGTGCTAATGAACCAAGACGATTCCGGATTATTGTCCATAAATATCAATTGACTGTCTATTTTTACACTTTTGATGAAACTGAAATGAGATGCCATCTCTTTTACTTTCTTTTCAACAACCCGGAGTTTATATAATCAAAAGAATTATTTTTAATTCCAGGAAATAATCTGAATTACCTTTCCTGACAATTAAGCTTATGAATCCTCTGATCCCCGCCGCACTTGTCCTTGATGACGGAACGGAATTCCCTGGCCATTCCTTCGGGGCACCGCATTCCGCCGCGGGTGAAGTGGTGTTCAGTACCGCCATGAACGGCTACCCGGAAAGCCTTAGCGATCCATCCTACAAAGGACAGATCCTGGTGGCCACCTATCCCCTTATCGGTAACTATGGCGTGCCAAATATCCATTTCGTCGACAATATGCCGGAATTCTTTGAATCCGGCCGGGTGCAGATTTCCGGCCTCGTTATATCCGATTATTCGTTCAGCTACAGCCACTGGAACGCGGCAAAAAGCCTTTCAGACTGGCTGAATGAACACCAGGTCCCGGGTATCTATGGTATCGATACACGCAGGCTGACAAAAATAATCCGCGAAAAGGGTGCTATGCTCGGGAAAATCATCATTAATGAAGATATCCCTTTTTACGACCCTAATAAAGATAACCTGGTCGACCAGGTCTCGGTCCGGGAAAGTACCACCTATGGCAACGGCCAGTACCGCATCCTGCTGGTGGATTGCGGTACAAAAAACAATATCATCCGCTGCCTGCTTAAACGCAATGCCACCGTTACCCGGGTACCCTGGGACCATCCCATCGATCCTGCCGGATATGATGGCGTCCTCTTCTCCAATGGGCCGGGAGATCCTAAAATGTGCAAAGCTACCATCGGATCAGCTAAAAAGCTTCTTTTTGGGAATGTCCCGGTTTTTGGCATTTGCCTGGGCTCTCAAATTATGGCACTTGCCGCCGGGGCCAATACTTATAAGCTGAAATACGGACACCGCAGCCATAACCAGCCTGTCATCATGAACGGTACCAACCACTGTTTCATCACTTCCCAAAACCATGGCTATGCAATTGAAACTTCTACACTGCCCACAGCCTGGGAACCCTGGTTTGAAAACCTCAACGATCAGACCTGTGAAGGCATCCGGCACAAAACCATGCCCTTCTTCGCCGTCCAGTTTCACCCCGAAGCTTCCGCCGGACCTGTGGATACTGAATTTCTGTTCGATGAATTTATGAAACTTGTTAAAAAATATGTCGATGGACGTTCGGAAAACGATCAAACCGTAGCCAAATGATTCAGTCCGTAAAAAAAGTCCTTCTCCTTGGATCAGGTGCGCTGAAAATCGGCGAAGCAGGCGAGTTTGATTATTCAGGTACACAGGCACTCAAGGCATTGAGGGAAGAAGGCATCTTCACCATCCTCATCAACCCAAACATTGCAACGGTACAGACTTCGGAAGGTATGGCCGATAAGATCTACTTCCTCCCGGTAACGCCTTTGTTCGTCGAAAAAGTGATCGAAAAGGAACATCCTGAGGGTATCCTGCTCTCTTTCGGCGGCCAAACCGCGCTGAATTGCGGTATTGCTCTCTACCAATCAGGCATCCTTGAGAAATATGGGGTCCGGGTGCTGGGAACACCGGTCCGGGCCATTCTCGATACGGAAGACCGGCAATTGTTCACACGCAGACTTGATGAAATCCGGGTAAAAACACCGCGCAGCCTTGCCGTCACCAGTATTGAAGAAGCCGTTCTGGCCGCCAACAGCCTGGGATATCCCGTTATCGTCCGTTCTGCGTTCGCCCTGGGTGGGCTCGGTAGCGGATTCTGTTCAGGTGAGGAAGAAATAAGGCTGCTCACCCAGAAATCCTTTTCCTATTCCAGCCAGGTTTTGGTAGAAGAATCCCTCAAGGGTTGGAAAGAAGTGGAATACGAAGTGGTCCGGGATGCCTACGATAATTGCATCACGGTGTGTAATATGGAAAATTTCGATCCGCTGGGCATCCACACCGGTGAAAGTATCGTGGTTGCACCCTCGCAAACGCTTACCAACAGGGAATATCATATACTCAGGGAACTGTCGATCAGGATCATCCGCCACATCGGCATCGTTGGAGAATGTAATGTCCAGTATGCCCTCGACCCTGATTCTGAAGATTACAGGGTCATTGAAGTCAATGCACGCCTCTCGCGTTCCAGTGCCCTGGCCTCCAAAGCCACCGGGTACCCCCTAGCATTCGTAGCCGCTAAAATCGCCCTGGGCTATGGTTTATTCGAACTGAAAAACTCCGTCACGCAGGATACTTCCGCTTTCTTTGAGCCTGCCCTCGACTATGTCGTCTGCAAGATCCCCCGCTGGGACCTTGATAAGTTCCACGGCGTATCCCGGGAGATCGGCAGCAGCATGAAAAGCGTCGGTGAGGTGATGGCCATCGGGCGCACATTCGAAGAAGCCATCCAGAAAGGATTACGGATGATCGGCCAGGGAATGCACGGTTTCGTGGGTAACAAGGATATCGAAGACATCATCATCGATAAGGAGCTTTCTGTTCCCACCGATATGCGTATCTTCGTGATCGCCATGGCACTCTATAAGGGTTACAGTATCGACCGAATCTTTGAACTGACCCGGATCGACCGCTGGTTCTTGGGTAAACTCCAAAATATCTTCGACCTGCGGACCGAAATTCTTCAGTTTAATGTACTGGAAGAAATCCCTGATCCCCTTCTTCTTAAATCAAAACAATTGGGATTTTCTGATTTCCAGATCGCCAGGTTCGTCTTTAAAAGCGACCGCAGCCATATCACAGATGACCTGCTGAAAGTCCGCAATTACCGGAAAACAAGGGGCATAACGCCTTTTGTGAAGCAGATTGATACAATGGCCGCAGAATACCCGGCCCGGACCAATTATCTTTATCTTACTTACAACGGGGCGGAACATGATATAACCTTTCTTCACGAAGGTGAAGAAAGCGTTGTCGTCCTTGGCTCAGGAGCTTACCGCATAGGTAGCAGCGTTGAATTCGACTGGTGCGGGGTAAATGCACTAGATGCGATCAACAAAGAAGGATATCGTTCCATCATGATCAACTACAATCCGGAAACGGTCAGCACCGATTATGACGTATGCGACAAGCTGTATTTTGAAGAATTAACCTTTGAAAGGGTGATGGACATTTTAGATCTGGAAGATCCGCTTGGGGTGATCGTTTCTACCGGCGGCCAGATACCGAACAACCTCGCCATGCGGTTATTCGGGCAGGGGGTCAGGATTCTCGGTACATCACCGCTTTCCATTGATAAGGCCGAGAACAGGCATAAATTCTCAGCTATTCTTGATGAACTCGATATCGACCAGCCACGGTGGATTGAATCTTCAACAGTAAAGGATGTTTATGAGTTTACGAAAGAAGTCGGGTTTCCTGTGATTGTCAGGCCTTCCTATGTTCTATCCGGTGCGGCGATGAATATCGTGTCGAACCGCAGCGAGCTGGACCATTTTCTCGAAATGGCAGCCCAGGTTTCGAAACAGCACCCTGTAGTGGTTTCCAAATTCATCGAAGACTCCAAGGAAATCGAAATGGATGCCGTTGCTAAAGACGGTGAGATTATCTGCTATGCCATCTCTGAACATGTGGAATTTGCCGGCGTTCATTCCGGCGATGCCACGATGTTGTTCCCTCCACAAAAGATTTATGTCGAAACAGTCCGGCGGATCAAGCGCATAAGCCGGCAGATCGCGGAACATCTTGCCATTTCAGGCCCTTTCAATATCCAGTTCCTGGCTAAAGATAACGACGTGATGGTCATCGAATGTAACCTGCGTGCCTCCCGAAGTTTTCCCTTCATTTCCAAAGTCCTTAAAACCAACTTTATCACAATAGCCACGCAGATCATGCTGGGAAAAGCTGTCACAAAACCAGATAAGTCTCTGTTCGACCTGGATTATGTAGGAGTGAAAGCATCTCAGTTTTCCTTTTCACGGTTACAAAAAGCCGACCCGGTGCTGGGCGTTGAGATGGTCTCCACCGGCGAAGTGGGCTGTATCGGCGACAACTACTATGAAGCCATCCTCAAAGCGATGCTGTCGGTCGGCTACAGCATCCCATCAAAAGCCATTCTTTTCTCAAGCGGCCCGTATCGTTCCAAGATAGAACTGCTCGCAAGCGCACGGATGCTGGCTGAAAAAGGGTTGACGATCTACGCAACAGGCGGCACCCACGATTTCTTCACCAAAAACGGCGTGAATTCCATCATGCTTCACTGGCCCGGCGAGAGCCGTGAACCAAATACTTTGGATTACCTGAAACAAAAGAAGATCGACCTGGTGATCAACATCCCCAAAAATCTCAGTAAGAGTGAACTGGATAACGATTACCGCATCCGCCGCAGTGCCGTCGATTTCAACATCCCGCTGATCACCAATGCCCGGCTTGCCAGCGCTTTCATCTATTCCATCTGTAAGGTCGATATCGATAATATTGCAATAAAAAGCTGGGATGAATATAAGTAAAGATGAAAGGGACTCAATCTCAGTGAAAACCAAACCGAAAATATTTTCATCTTACTGGATAATTATCATTGCAGGGATCATACTATTCATGCCTTTTCTGGGAAGAGTCGCCCTTTTCGACTGGGATGAGGTCAATTTTGCCGAGATCGCCCGCGAAATGATCGTTACACATGATTACCTCAATGTTCAGGTAGATTATCAGCCTTTCTGGGAAAAGCCTCCCTTGTTTATCTGGATGCAGGTCCTGTCGATGAAGCTCTTCGGCATAAATGAATTCGCGGCCCGCTTCCCCAATGCTGTTTGCGGGATCGTGACTTTGCTCATCCTGTTCCGGATCGGTAAAAAGTTATTCAATCAAAGGATGGGCATGATCTGGGCGCTGGTTTACGCAGGTTCTGTCCTTCCGTTCTTCTATTTCAAGTCGGGCATCATCGACCCCTGGTTCAATCTATTCATCTTTACCGGCATTTATTTTGCCATTCTTTACATCGCCCAATCACCCAGTCACCCAGTCACCCAGTCACCCAGTCACCCAGTCACCCTCTTCCTCTCCGGCCTCTTCATCGGCCTCGCCATCCTGACCAAAGGGCCCGTTGCATTCCTGATATTCGGCCTTACCGGCCTGGTTTACCTGATTTCATCCCTACCCTCTTACCGTCCTAAAGTCCTACAGTCTTACCGTCCTACAGTCCGATTCAGGCTGAATATCAAATTGACCCACATCCTGCTCTTCCTTGCCGGGATCCTGCTCACGGGCGGATCATGGTTCATGATGCAAATAGCAGCCGGAAATATCGATGTGGTGAAGGATTTCATCGTTTACCAGGTCAGGCTTTTCAGCACAAAAGACGCCGGCCACGGTGGATTTCCACTATACCATGTGGTCGTGCTCATGTTTGGGGTTTTCCCCGCATCGGCCTTTCTTTTTAATGGTTTCAAGGCTTCACCAGGCGAATTGCCTTTGCAGCGGGAATGGCGGAGGGCTTCTATCATCCTGCTGCTCATAGTTGTGGTGCTTTTCGAAATCGTACAGACCAAAATCATCCATTATTCGTCCCTGGCTTATTTCCCACTGACTTACCTCTCCTCCCTGGCGATTTACCGGGTAGTGGAAGAGAAAAGCCGTTTCAGCCGGCTGGCAAAAATTCTGCTCATAGCTTTCACCAGCCTGTGGATTATCGTTATTGCCGGATTCACTATTGCCGGGCTGCAAAAAGAATGGCTGATCAATTCCGGGATCATCAAAGATCCCTTCGCCATGGCGAATCTTCGGGCTGACGTAAGCTGGACCGGTCTGGAAGCGCTCGTTGCGTTGATCCTGATCGCCGGGGTGCTGGCTTTCTTTTTCCTTAAAAAACCTTATGCAAGGATTATCTCACTTTTCACCGCAACGATCATCTTTACTTTTTTCACCATGTTCGTATTTACCGGCAGAATTGAAGGTTATACCCAGCGTGCGGCACTGGATTTTTACCGGCAGCACAGCGAAGAAGACTGCTACATCAACACGCTCGGCTTCAAGAGCTACGCCCACTTGTTCTATAGCAAAAAGCTGCCGCAGGATAATCCGCTTTCTTACGATAAAGAATGGCTTTTAAACGGGCTGATTGACAAGCCTGCCTATTTTGTTTATAAGATGATTAAAAAAGATGAATATTCCCGGCTTTATCCGCAGCTTATTGTGCTTTACGAGAAGAACGGTTTTATCTTTGCAGCGCGATATCCTGAAAAACTAAAACCTGGTTTATGATCAACGGGAAAAAGATCAGTGTTGTGCTTCCGGCTTATAATGCCGAAAAAACGCTCGAACAGACTTTCAGGGAAATACCCTTTGATATTGTGGATGACGTGATCCTGGTAGATGACCGCAGCAGGGACAATACCGTCGATGTGGCGAGACAGCTTGGCATCAAGTATATCATCGAGCATGTGGAAAACAAAGGCTACGGAGGAAACCAGAAAAGTTGCTACGATAAGGCACTTGAGATCAATTCAGATATTGTGGTGATGCTGCATCCCGATTACCAGTATACTCCCCGTCTGATCCACAGCATGTGTTACCTTATCGCCAACGATGTCTACCAGGTTGTTCTGGGTTCGCGTATCCTGGGAAAAGGGGCGCTAAAAGGAGGAATGCCGCTGTATAAGTATATTTCCAACCGTTTTCTAACCCTCGCCCAGAATATCCTGATGAGGCAAAAACTTTCGGAATATCACACTGGCTACCGGGCCTTTTCACGTGAGGTCCTTCTGAAAATTAAATACCAGGCCAACTCCGATGATTTCATCTTCGACAACCAGATGCTGGCCCAGATTTGCTACGCCGGTTACGAGATCGCCGAGATCACCTGTCCGACCAAGTATTTCGATGATGCCTCTTCCATCAATCTGAGCCGGAGCATTAAATACGGAATGGGGGTGCTGGGGGTTTCTTTCCGGTATTTTTTGCAGAAAAGAGGGTTGATGAAATATCGGATTTTCTAACCTTTAAATGTTTAGCTGTTTATCCCCTCCGGGGAATTTAACCAATTGTTACCTTTTTCGCTACAAGACTATAACCGCAATGCGGTATTCGTTCACATGCAACGCCAATATTCAATTTCAGTTTCCTTGCCTGTAGGGCATGGGGTATTGTAGTAAATTATAAAATATCAGGTCTTTACCCCGTGGGGGTTAAACATTTGCAAAACCCACCAATGGTCTTTCTTTGATAACCATTCCTTGATGAATTTTGGTGTTCTATTTGCAATCTCGGGTTAAAAATTCCAGAGCTCCAAATTTCAAATTTCAAGTTTCCAACTGCCTACTGTCAACTGTCAACTGTCAACTACTCTACCTTAATAAACTTCCTCTCCGAATTACCATTTTCTCCATACATCCGAAGTCCATAAACACCTCTGGATAATGTCGACGTATTGATCACAAACTGCTGGTTCCCATCGGTCTGATGGTCATATAAAACCTGTCCGAGCTGGTTTATAATAACGATCCTGCTGTCTGCTGCCTGACCGGCAAAGCGGATAATAAGTTCGTCCTTTACCGGGTTGGGGAAGATACTGAATGAAGGCCCGTTGCCTTCGCCGATTCCCAGGCAGTCATCGATGAAAATATCATAGTTTGCCGTGGTGACGGTGCATCCTTGCGGATCCGTTTCCGTTACCTTCACATATCCTGAGCCCGGATTTCCCCAGTTGACGCTGATCTCATGTGTTCCGGCGCCACTGGCAATAGTACCACCGGCTAATTCCCAGGTATAGGTGTTACCACTATTATCTGCAGTTGAATAAAGTATGCCAAGGTCCTCCTCGCAGACTTCCTGGTCGCCGGTAATGGCAGGCTGCGGTGCAGCATTGACCGTTACGTTAAGGTTATCGGATGGAGGCCCCGAGAAACAGGAATTGACACCCACTACGCTGATAAATGCCATGCCATAAAACGCATCATCCCAGTCGATGATTGCCGTCGTAGTGTTACCTGTGATCATTCCGGCACCTGATGGAGTTAAGGTCCATGAATAAGAAGTTGCGTTAATGGCTCCGTCTGTAGTATAAGTCACATTATTGTGATTGTTGCATTCCTGCGTAGATCCAGTGGGAGTACCCGCCTTTACCGGCTGATGGATCATGTAGATATAAGCGTTACCAATCATGGCATTATCGCAATAATCCGTGTAGGCAAGGCAGGTGTATATCCCCTCCTCCGTTTGGAAGCCAAAGTCGAGCGCGGATCCGGTGCCTGCCATGATCTGGCCGGTGGCATCCCCATCCAGATAAAGTTCGTAATTGACACCTTGCTGGGAGCCATCGAGTGTCAGGTCAAAACCCTCGGCGCCTTCGCAATAACCACCTCCTTCTGAAAGGGTAAATTGATCAGGCGTGAAATGAGCTGTTGCATTGAGCCCCTGAGACCAGGTGCCTGTTCCGCAGCCATTGTCGGCCCTGACTTTGATTGTGTAAGGACCGAGATATCCGGGAGCGAGCGTGAATGGTGCCACTGTATCAGGCCCCGAGATGGTGCCGGCTGCCGGCGGATCTATTGACCAGGTATAAGTTGTAGCCCACTGAACGCTATTGGTCAGGTATTGGAAGCCTGATGAACCCTGGCAGACAACCGTCGGCCCTGTGGGTGTCATGGGTTGTACCGGCGGGGCAATAACCAGGATGTACTCAGGATTAAGCAATGTATCATAAACTTCTCCGTCATAAACAATGAGCCGGACATCATACTGGCCAAGTGCATTATAGGCAATCACAGGATTTTGAACCGTGGAGGTGGGTGGATTTCCACCTTCAAAAACCCAGTTCCAGGAAATGATTTCCCCTAAGGATTGATCTTCATATTCAACCGAAGTGGTGATGCACGGTGTATTGTCTGTGCATTCGAAACCTGCTGTTGCAGGCATTGGCTGAAGATTAGGAATAGCTACTTTATTCCCTTGCAGGATTTCCTTGGTGCCATCATTCTGCAGGAAAGCGACTATTTCACAGTTATTTGTCACCCAATCTGAGCTTATCGTGAACTGAAGGTTGAGAACAACCGTGTTTTCACTGGTAAAATCTACCTGAGTCCCCAGGTGATCAGGTGCCATGAGCCTTTCTACATAATTCAGCTGATTTTGTCCCTGCCATGAATAAACGATTTCAGATTCTGTCAGTGCAAGTTGGGCTGTCAGAGTAGTCCAGGTACCACTTTCTTTCGTTATGACTAACTGAACATCATAAGTTGATCCGGTATGCTGACCGAAAATCTGTATCGTAAAATTGCTCGGAATTACTATTCTTTGCTGGTATAGCGGCAGATAATTAGGATACATACTTTGAGTATTGCTGCCTCCGACATATTCGAGAACTCCGTCGAAATGGGCCGTCGGGTAACCTGGAATGTTATAATAGGCATTTCTTGCATCGGAAGCCGTATTTGTAAACGAATCCCCGTTATGGTATTCGATCACGCCGACCTGGCAGCCGGCCTCGATCAGATCATCAGCGCCCATGGCCGCTCCCGGGCAATATTGGCACCAGGTACCTGTGCCGATCTCCAGTATGACCTGCTGACGGGCTACAGGCTGTGACATCAATCCCAGGCTGATCACACATAAAAAGGTAGAGAAGTAGAGCTTTTTCATAGTTAACTTTTTTTAATTCAGGTTTTTAAAACGATATAAAAGTAAAAAAAATTAAACGATTGATTCAGATAGTCAGATATTTATAAAGATTCTAAATAACCTGATTCGTAATCGGTTACGCTTTTTGAATTGATAAAATTCCCGAACTTAAATTTCAGAACTCAGAACTTATCTAAGTCCCTAACTTAAAATTCAAAACTAACTAAAGTACTTCTTTCACAATCTCCCGGATATTATCAGACTTCCCCATGGTAAAATAATGAAGCGCCGGAACGCCTGCTTTCATGAGCTCTTTGGATTGCATGAGGCACCACTCGATTCCTGCCTGGCGCGCTGCCCGGTTGTCTTTGCATTTTTCAACCTCTTTCTGCAAATCTTCAGGAATGGAAATACCGAAGGTCTTGGGTAAGGTGTTAAGCTGCCCTATCGTTGCGATTGGTTTTAATCCGGGAATGATTGGCACCGTGATCCCGGCCTCCCGGCATTGACTGACGAATTCAAAAAAATTGCGGTTATCAAAAAACATCTGGGTGACAACATACTCGGCGCCGGCATCAATCTTTTCTTTCAGGTGTTTGATGTCGGTTGTCAGGTTCGGTGCTTCGGAATGTTTTTCCGGGTAACCGGCCACACCGACAGTAAAATTTGTCTGGGAATTGTTTACCAGCTCATTATCCTGGTAAATACCTCGGTTCAGGTCCATGATCTGGCGGATCAGGTCGACGGCATATTGGTTTCCGCCTTTTTCGGGTTTGAAGAATTTGTCACCGGGAAGGTTATCTCCCCGGATGACCAGTAGATTGTATATCTCAAGAAAATGAAGGTCGATAAGGCCGTTTTCGGTCTCTTCCCGGTTAAATCCGCCACAAATGATATGCGGGACCACCTCCACTTTGTACTTGTACTTGATAGCTGCAGAAATTCCTACTGTTCCCGGCCGTTTGCGGAGAACTTTCTTCTCTATGTTTCCGTCGGACAGCTCTTTGTATGTGATCTCCTCCCGGTGATAAGTCACTTCGATGAAAGAAGGCTCAAACTCCATCAGCGGGTCAATGGCCCGGTATATGGAATGAATATCGTTGCCTTTCACCGGGGGCAGGATCTCAAAGGTGAAAAGTGGTTTTTTCGATTTTTCTATGGCTTCTACTACTCGCATGGTTTTTTTATGTTTCTCGCAGATATTCGCAGATTTGTACGCTGATAAACGCAGATTTTAAATCTGCGAAAATCTGCATATTTATCAGCGTTAATCTGCGAGAAATTTTATCATATTATTCTTCTAACAAATTCTGTCTTAAATACTTTTTCGCCAATTCAACAGGAATGTTCTTCCTTCTGGCATAATCCTCCACCTGTTCCTCCGAAACCTTTCCAAGGTTAAAATACCTCGAAAATTCATGGCTGAAATAATAGCCGCTAACTGCCGCTGCCGGATACATGGCAAAGTTCTCTGTCAAAGTTATACCCGCATTTTGCTCCGCATCCAGCAAATTAAATATCGTCCTTTTTTCCGAATGCTCCGGGCATCCCGGATAACCCGGTGCCGGCCTTATGCCTTGATATTCTTCCTTTAACAAATTCGACACCGGAATGTTTTCATCGGGTACATAACCCCAGAATTCCTTCCTGACCCGCTCATGAAGCCGCTCGGCAAATGCTTCCGCAAGCCGGTCAGCCATGAACTTGAGCATGAAGCTGCTATAATCATCAAGTGCGTTCTCGTAATGTTTCACCCATTTTTCAATGCCAATCCCAGCCGTGACTGCGAAAATACCAATGTAATCCATGATCCCGGAAGCCTGTGGTGCGATGAAATCTGCCAGGCTGAGGTTTGGAATACCTTCTTCCTTTTTCTCCTGGTTACGGAGAAAATGTAAGGCAGAGAGCTGCTTCTTCCTTTGTTCATCCTTGTAAATTAACACATCTTCACCAACGGACCGGGCAGGATAAAATCCGAAAACCCCATTTGCCTGCAACATCTTTTTTGAAATTACTTCTTCAATCATGTATTGTGCATCGTTAAATAATTTCCTTGCTTCCTCCCCTTTTAACGGGTCATTGAAGATTTCCGGGTATTTCCCCGGGATTTTCCAGGAATGGAAGAAGAAGGTCCAGTCGATATAATTCCGCAATTCCTCTAATGGATAATCAATCAATGAACGATTTCCAATGAAAGCAGGCTTTGTGACCAGTACTTCGTTCCAGTTGATTTTCAGGCGGTTTGCCCTGGCTTCTTCCAGAGTAATGAAGACATCCTCACTTTTCCGGTTTTCGTGCCTGGTCTTCAGCTCTGAATATTTATTACTGATCTCCCTGACATACTTTTCTTTATTCTCGGGAGATAAGAGATTTGAAAGGACCCCCACGCAGCGCGAGGCGTCCCTGACATGAATGACAGGATGATCATATTGTGTGGCGATTTTCACAGCCGTATGGATCTCAGAGGTCGTGGCCCCGCCGATCAGGAGAGGGATATCAAATTTAAGCCGCTGCATTTCTGAAGCCACATGGGCCATTTCTTCCAAAGACGGTGTGATAAGCCCGCTCAGGCCGATCACATCGACTTCCTTCTCTTTCGCCGTCTGCAGGATCTTTTCCGCCGGTACCATCACACCGAGATCAATCACCTCGTAGTTGTTGCATCCCAGCACCACCCCGACGATGTTCTTTCCGATATCGTGCACATCGCCTTTTACAGTGGCAAGTAATATCCTTCGTGAAGTTCCCGGTTCCCGGTTCCCAGTTCCCGGTTCTTGTTTATCTGTATTTTCCCTGACTGCGGACTGCGAACTGCGAACTGCGAACTGCGAACTTTTAGCTGCAGATTCCCTCTTTTCTGCTTGTAGCCATGGCTCCAGCACCGCCACCGCTTTCTTCATCACCCTCGCGCTCTTAACCACCTGAGGCAGAAACATCTTCCCGGAGCCAAACAGGTCGCCCACGATGTTCATCCCATCCATCAGTGGTCCTTCAATTACATCCAGCGACCGCGGATAATGGCTCCTCGCCTCTTCAGTATCCTCCGCGATATGATCCAGGATCCCACGGACCAGGGCATGTTTCAGGCGTTCCTGCACACTGGCCGATCGCCATTCTTCGACCTTTTCCTGCTTATCTGTTTTAGCCTGCATTTTCTCGGCATAAGCGATCAGCCTTTCCGTTCCGTCCTTGCGGCGGTTCAGGATGACATCCTCGGCCAGTTGAAGCAAATCCCCGGGGATTTCATCATAAACCGGCAGGTTCCCGGCATTGACAATCCCCATATCCAGCCCGGCACGGATAGCATGATAAAGAAATGCCGAATGTATCGCTTCCCTTAGGGTATCATTACCACGGAAAGAAAAAGAGAGGTTGCTGATCCCGCCGCTAACCTTGGCATGCGGAAGGTTTTGCTTGATCCACTTCACTGTATTGATGAAGTCGATCGCATAGTTGTTGTGTTCATCCATGCCCGTGCCAATAGTCAGCACATTAGGATCAAAGATGATGTCGGAAGGATGAAAATTTATCTCCTCCGTCAGGATTCGGTAAGCTCTTTTACAAATTTCGGTTTTACGTTCAAAAGTGACCGCCTGTCCCTCTTCATCAAAAGCCATCACGATGACAGCAGCGCCATATTTTTTGATCTTCCGGGCTTTATCTTTAAAAGCCTCTTCACCGTCTTTAAGACTGATGGAATTCACGATGGCCTTACCCTGCAAGCATTTCAGCCCTGCTTCGATCACCGGCCATTTGGAAGAATCGATCATGACCGGCACGCGGGCAATGTCGGGATCGGCAGAAAGCAGGTTCAGGAACCTGACCATCGACTTTTCGGCATCGAGCATGGCATCGTCCATATTGATATCGATCACCTGGGCGCCGTTCTCAACCTGCTGGCGGGCAATGATAAGCGCATCCTCAAATTTCTCGTCCCGTATGAGCCGGGCAAAAACCTTCGAACCGGCCACGTTGGTCCGCTCGCCGATATTAATGAAGTTGCTTCCCGGGAAATACACCAATGGCTCAAGTCCGCTGAGTTTGAGGGAATCAGTCGGTTGGGGAACCGTTCTTACCACAGCATTTTCCGCAATTCTGGCAAACGCCCGGATATGCTCCGGCGTAGTCCCGCAGCACCCTCCAACAATATTGATAAACCGGTTTTCGATAAAGTCTTTTATTTGAGATGACATCTCCTCCGGCGTATCGTCATACTCGCCGAATTGGTTAGGCAATCCTGCATTAGGGTAAACGCTGGTATAGAAAGGGGCCTTGTGGGCGATCTCTTCGACAAACGGCCGTAGTTCCTTTGCGCCAAGAGCACAGTTAAAGCCAATGCTGAATAAGTCGACGTGCGAAACCGAATTGAGGAATGCTTCGACGGTCTGGCCCGAAAGGGTCCTTCCACTTAGGTCGGTGATGGTCCCGGAAACCATTATGGGTATTTTGATTCCGCGTTTTTCAAGCAGGTCTTGTATCGCAAATAAAGCTGCTTTGGCGTTTAGGGTGTCAAAGATAGTTTCGACCAGCAATGTATCGACGACGCCGTCGAGCAAGCCTTCCGCCTGGGTGTAATAAGCATTATAAAGCTGTTCAAAGGAAATAGCGCGGTAACCCGGGTCATTGACATCGGGCGAAAGGGAGGCGGTTTTATTGGTCGGACCAAGTGCGCCGGCCACGAAACGGGGCTTACCAGGGTTCAGGCGGGTGAACTCATCGGCACAGGCTCGGGCAATCTCAGCAGAGGCCCGGTTCAGCTCATAGGCAAGGGACTCCATTCCGTAATCGGCCTGGGAGATCGAATTGGCATTAAACGTATTGGTTTCGATGATATCGGCTCCGGCTTCGAGGTAAGCATGGTGTATTTCCAGGATGATATGCGGTTGCGTAATCGATAGCAGGTCGTTATTGCCTTTCAGGTCGCGGTGATAATCGCGGAACCGCTCCCCCCGGTAATCAGCTTCTGAAAACTTATACCGCTGGATCATGGTTCCCATTGCCCCATCCAGCACCAATACCCGTCTTTTTATTTCGTGGTAAATATCCATTGCGGTATATTAAAACTTGAAATTGGAAATTTGAAAATTATTCAACTTTGAAACATGAACTTTGAACTTTGCCCTTTGAACTTTGAACTGAATACGTAGCGCCTTCACTTCCAGAAACTGGTGAAGGCTCAGCGCATGCACATAGGCAGATGAATGGAGATAGGTAATAATCCGGTCATGGTGTATGGTTTAGACCGCGACAAAGTTAATATTTAAAATGGTTCTAAAGAAAAATATTGAAGACAATGGACGATTTTTCATTTAAATGTTAAATGGTACATCGTCCATGTAAAATCGTCCATGTTCGCGTCCATGTTCGGTGGAGTATACCGGATTCGAACCGGTGGCCTCTACAATGCGAATGTAGCGCTCTAGCCAGCTGAGCTAATACCCCGAAGAGGGTGTGGGTGTGAGGTGTGCAAGTGAAGTGTGGGTGTGAGGTGCAAATTTAATATTATTCTTGTCAGGGATATTTTGAAAAATTCAGCTAAAAAATACTGTAGGTCAATCTGGCACCGATGTTGTTATTCATATAATGCGTAATCTCATCACCATAAATATCATCCGGCAGTTCCTGGTTCTTTTTGGTAAATAAATAGGTACTGTTGATATTTAACGAAAACCTGAGTTGAGGCGAGATATAATAATAGCAGGCCAAATATAAATCGCTATTTACCAGAGTTTTGCCCACATCTTTTTCCGGGTCATCACTAATTTTCTCGTCGCCCCAATATTGATTAAAGCTGGTATTAATACCCAGCCTGAAATGGGTTCGGGAATTCGGATAATACCCGATCGCATAACGAAGCCTTAATTTTAGGTTTGGTGAGTTAAGCCTGCTTTTTAGCTCGTCGGTCAATATGTCCATATCATAGATTTTGCTGTTCATTTGTTGATAGAATAACGAGTACGACAGATCAGCATTCACCGTATGCTGCCAGTAAAGGTTCGCCGGTTTTTCCCATACATATCCGGTCACAAAATCCAGACCCCATGAATTCGTGTAATACTTGCTTTTATGCGTGTAGCTTTCAATGATTTCAGGATTATTAAGTGTATCACGATAGTAATTTTTCGATTCATCTAAAGACAATTCAATACCCGGTACCAGTCCGAATGAAAAACGGCCGCCGGTACTGCGAACCGGGCCGTTGGCATTGTCCCAGTTATCATTCAGCAGGGTGAAATAGCTTGCATCTGATTGAGCTTTCAGGTCCAATACAGTCAAAAAGGAGTCGATGGCCGTAATTTCAGCTATTTTCCTGATTCGTGAATCAAAGAAACGTTGATTTTTGGTTTGGGTAATGAACCGGGCAAGTGCCAGCGTTTCTTCACTGGTTGGCGCCCTTTTCAGGTCGCCTGATTTTCTAAGATCATCCAGGATATATACAGCCAGTCGTGCATCCTGCACCTCTTCAATCCTTCCTTTGCCGATAAGCAGTGGAATAGAGGCTGATAAAGTGTATTCGAAATCTGTTCTTTTGTTAACATAAGGAAGGTATTCCTGGTCGGCTGAATATTTATGAAGTGAATGATTCAACCTGCCATCAAAATTTAAATCGATTTCAGCAAACCGTTTACTTTTGTCGTAAAAACGGTTCACAGTTCGGGCAAGCAGGATAATATTCTGTTGATTGGATTTCTGGTCATCTTCCAGATCATTCGTGACATCCATGTTATTGTTATGGGAGGATAAAACATCGCCATATAGAATGAAATCCTGGTATCCCTGGTAGAATTCGGAATTCTTTGTTGCGTAATAATCAATATCCAATCCGCCGTTAATCCTGTCAGAATTTTTCTTTTCCGTTATTCCCCTTTCAATCTCTTGTTTATAATAATTGTTATTACCTCCAAGTGCAAAACCGAGATCAAGCTTTTGCCAGCGATAGTCCGGATTTTTATAATCCGAAAGGCGGAATTGATCCTGGGCAAAAGAAAGATGGGAAAACACAACCACGATAACGGAAAGCAGTAAAAAAGCTTTCCCGGACTTTTTGAACGTTTTCATTTTAATAAATTTGGTTCGTTTAATAATTACTAATAATAGCATATCCGGGGTACCGGATGGATGGAAAAACTACAATAATCGAACCAAATTGTCTCCTACAGCGGGTTCGCCGTCATCTTCACCTTGAATTTGAACTTGCACACGAAATCGATCGGAGCGCTGCTGGCCGTGCCAACATTTTTAACAAGTGCCTTGTGCGGGCTATTCTTGATCAGTCCGGCAAAACGATCAATCCCGGCCTGGTTCACGGTGAGGGGTATCGGGTTGTTCAGGATTGACTGAAGATCCTGATCGGCAACAGTACATATAATTTCTTCCCCCGCCCCAAATTCATCAGCAACCGACAATGTTGAACTGACGATCTTCTGCCCGGTAGGACCGTTGAAAGAGGTCAGCCAGACCGTGATTTCGGTGATTTCGATTTTCGTGATCTTGTCGCCATAATCGGCAATTACAGAACTATATACGGCTGCATCAAAGATTTCTTCATCACTAAATGCGGCAGTTGCAGAATTGGCCACAAACTCTATTTCAAATTCAAGATCCTCGGTAATATCGAGCTTGTCACAACCAGTGTTAATGGTAAGTGATAGTAAAACAAAAAGTGACAGAAAGATTCCTTTTTTCATAGCTGTTTGATTTAAAAGTTAGAATAATCGGTTTTAATTATTAAACAATACTCCGGTAAAATTTTAAGCAGCTAACCTCCCGATGCTCAAACACTCATCATATAACAGACGGATTTTTTCGCAACTCAGGTCGAGAGCTAACTTTGAAAAAATAAAATCAGTGATATATTGGTTGAAATACATTGTTTTAACATCAAGCATAGAAAAGCTTTCCCGTTGTTCTTTCGGAATGGGAAGATAATGGAGAGCTTTTGCTAAAGAAACTGTAGTAAGCGATGCATTCACATGGAAGTTTATCTTATTTACACTCCTTGCCTGGCAGTTTTCCAGACCTGCGAAGTTTTTTGCATCGCGAAACAAAAACTCAATTTGAAATCGCTGTTTGTAATAAAGCAAGATTTTTTCAGGGCTCAAACTCAGATCAATTGAAAACAGGATGGCATGACCTTTTGCATAATTGTCCTGGCCGTAGTGTTCAATATAAACAATCCGAACCTGTCGTTTTAAACTAATGCTGTAAACAATGCCTGAAAACACACATGTATTCTCATCTATGTCAAAGCAATACCTGATTCTGCGGCGATCAATGAAATTTGTGTTCACTTTTCCGGCATATAGTTTGGGTCGCCCTCTGCCGATATGCTTGGGGCCATGGTATGTATATCGAAGGTTAGCATCCGGTCTGAACTTACTGATGACCTGGAGATGGGAGTTTTCGGTTATACCGTTAATAAACTTTACTTTTGCGAAGTACCCGTCAACGGCAAGGTATTTAATGTTCAGTTTCTCTGCTTCTTTTACACGGTTTAAAATGACACCAAGGTGATGATCGATCGAGTTTTCTTCCCGGTTTATGTCCTTTGGGATCAAAGGTGTCTGGACAGCTTCCAGCGAGAAGGCAGTGGCATTGGCAATATCAACAACAGCAACAGACCCGATCTCAATACCCCGCTTCACTGCTTGTGCTGTCCCGCTCCAAAAGTTGCCGACATGAGGCGTTTTCTTCCCACTCTTCGAAAGGTAAGACGGGTCGTAAGCCAATATAAGCTCCTTCGAACAGCTTTCCAGAATCAGTTCCGTGTTGAAGGCTGCAAAATCAAACGATTTTTCCATTTGGTTCCGGTAGGTCTTTTCTTCGTAGCTGCCATACCTGGCCATGTTAATAAAGTTGTATTTGCCTCGGAGTCCCATGTAAAGGATCAAAATGTGTTGAATAAATTTTTGTGTAGGTTTGGTAGTTTTGCCAATCTTTGCTATTATTGCAGTGATAAGGCTTTCAGCTTTATTGAGAAGCATTTTGTTTTGTCGTTTTGGTTAACAACAAAGCAGATGCTTTTCTCTTTTGGCTTCAGCCTATCAAGCAGGTTTTTACAAACATGTCATTGTTAAATTCATTGTTAAATTTTTACCGGAGTATTGATTAAACAAATTTAAAAAAATAGATAAGGAAGAATATATAATTAACATTTATTTACCAAAGTTCTCCCTGATTTTCCGTGTTTAAGAAATGGTGTCATATGTGTTTTACCACAAAGGCGCATTAAGAAAATCTGCGTGTATCTGCGTCCTGATCTGCGAGAATCAGCGAGAAACAATCAAAATCACATATTTTGTTTCTATTTTATGAAACGCAAGGTATATTTTAATGTAAATTTGAATTTGCTATTACATAGCTCCCGTTATAAAGAAAAGATATGAAGGTTTCTAATTTTATCCTGATTGCGATGGTTTCTATCCTTTTATCATTCCTTCTTGTCTTCTGTGATAAGAACGACAGCCCCGACAATACCCATGATCCGTCGAACCTGACGGTAACAGTCGTATCCATCAATAACGAAACCGGGGAAGTGGTTATCCAGGCCATTGCAGACAATGCGGTGCAATACCAGCTGTTTGTGGGGAATGCTGACGCGCCGGCAGAGGTTAATGAAACGGGTTATTTTGAATACACCTTTGAAGGCGATGGGCAATACGATATTACCGTAAGGGCTTATGGAGAATCCGGCAGGTATATCAAAGCGAACAGGACCATAACAATTTCGGTGTTGCCAAATGAACAGGTACCATTGGATAGCGGCTATTTCAGCCCGGTAACGTATGACGGCTACACGCTGGTCTGGCAGGATGAATTTAACGGAAGCAGTGTCAATGTAGAAAACTGGACCTTCGAGACCGGCGGCAACTGGTTCAACAACGAGCTGCAATATTACCGTGAGGAGAATGCCTGGGTGGCCGATGATGTCCTGACCATTGAAGCCAGGAAAGAAAATTACGGGGGCAACAACTACACTTCTGCCAGGATGATCACGCAAAATAAAAAATCATTCAAATACGGACGGGTGGATATCAGGGCGTTATTACCTGAAGGACAGGGCCTATGGCCGGCGTTATGGACGCTGGGCAACAATATCAGTAACGTTGGCTGGCCCAAATGCGGCGAAATTGATATCATGGAAATGATCGGAGGATCAGGCAGGGAAAAAACGGTACACAGTACGCTGCATTGGGACGACGGCAACGGCTATGCCAGCTATGGACTAAGCTATACCTCAACCGGTAAAAATTTCCACGAGAAATATCATGTCTTTTCGATTGTCTGGGACGAGAACCAGATCATGTCCTTCGTCGATAATCAGCAGTATTTCACTATCGATATCACGCCTCCGGCGTTAAGCGAGTTCCACAATGAGCATTTCTTCATTTTCAACGTGGCCGTCGGAGGAATCTGGCCGGGAAATCCCGATGCTTCCACCATATTCCCCCAACAAATGAAGGTGGATTATATCCGTGTGTTTCAAAAATAATAGTAATCATTAACAGCTAAGCAGATGAAGGAACATTTTTACAAATTAATTTTTCCCGTCATTTTCATTTGTCTCACAACCGGTTTAATTGCCCAAAAGCAAACCGTTACCGGAACTGTGAACGATGGCATTACTGAGACGGGCATACCTGGTGCTACTGTACTGGAAAAGGGCACAACCAATGGCACCATCACCGATGTAAAAGGCAATTACAGCCTTACGGTTTCGAGTGATAAAGACACCCTGATATTCTCTTTTATCGGGTATAAAAAAATTGAAATACCTATCAACGGGCGTGCGATAATCGATGTAAATCTGTATTCTGACCAGACAGAGCTCGATGAAGTCGTGGTCATCGGTTACGGCACGCAGAAGAAGAAAGTCGTTACCGGCGCCATTGCCACGGTGGATGCAGAGCAAATAGGAAAAATCCCGGTTCTTCGCGTCGAGCAGGCCATGCAGGGCCAGGCGGCCGGGGTGCAGGTGACGCAGATGTCGGGCCAGCCCGGTGAAGCACCTACGGTGCGTATCCGCGGAACTGGCACTACCATGGATTCTAACCCGCTGTACGTTGTCGATGGCATGGTTGTAGGCGGGCTTGACTACCTCAACCCGAGCGACATCCAGTCGATCGATGTGCTGAAAGATGCCGCTTCCGCTGCCATATACGGGGCCAGGGCTGCCAATGGCGTGGTGCTCATCACGACGAAAGGAGGAAAAGCCGGTGGCGGAACCAGCCTGAATTTTTCGACCTATTACGGCATCCAGAACGTCGGCAAAACCATTGAAATGATGGATGCGGACCAGTACCGCATGCTGATGAACGAAGGAGCAAGAAATGCCAACCAAACCGAACCTTTCGACCTGAATGAAGTATCAAATGCTAATACCGATTGGCAGGAGCTCCTCTTCACCAAGAATGTCCCGATCATGAATTATGATCTCAGCATTGCAGGTGGTAATGATAAGACTACTTATGCTTCCTCGGTCTCGTATTTTTCACAACAGGGTATCATTGGCGGTGAAAAGTCACAGTTTGACCGTATATCAGCAAGGCTGAACGGCGATGTCAAAGCTACCAATTGGTTTACTTTCGGGAGCAACCTCGCTTATTCGTACCTGTACAGGAGGGGTATCGCAAGCAACCAGTCATTTAACGGGGCATACAGCAGCGCCTTGAATCTCGACCCACTGACCCCGCTGTACGAAACCGATACGGCTGAGCTCAACGACCAGCCATATTCAACCCAGCCGGTTGTAACCACCTCCGATGGAATGGTTTACGGTATTTCCGATTTAGTCGGTGCAGAAGTCGTGAATCCGATGGCGTTACTGGAAATCCAGACCGGTGAGACCCGGGTTGATAAATTCGTGGGGAACATCTACGGAGAAATTACCTTTATTGAAGGATTGAAATTCAGGTCAAGTCTTGGATCCGACCTGGCGTATGTCCACTGGGACACCTACACTCCGCTTTATTACCTCAATGACGCCCAGAAAAATGTTAATAAGACGACGGTCTACAAGAGCATGGAGCGTTTTTTCAACTGGCAGTGGGAAAATACATTGTCTTACAGCAAGAAGATAAAGGATCACAATTTCTCTGCACTTGTCGGCACAACAGCAAAAGAAGACAATTCTGAAAACCTCAACGGGTTCAATGCCGATGTCCCGCTCACTGATCCCGACAATGTTTACCTGGACATGGCCACCGATAGCGCCTGGAGAGCCCGTGGCGGTGCAAGTTCTTATGCTTTGTTCTCGGTGTTCGGCAGGGTCACCTATGACTATAAGAGCAGGTATGCCTTTACCGGGATCATTCGTCGTGACGGCTCTTCAAATTTCGGACCGAACAACCGTTACGGATGGTTCCCGTCATTGGGAGTGTCCTGGATGCTGACCGAAGAGAGCTTCATGCCGAAGCTTGGACCGGTGGACTTCCTGAAGTTAAGGGCTTCATGGGGTATCAATGGTAACGACAGAATTGGCTATTACCAGTATGTATCAACCATTGACAAAAGCCGTGGCTACATCTTCGGCGGCGGAAGTCAGACAGGCGCTTCACCTGGATATATTGAAAATGCCGATATCAAATGGGAGGAGTCTGAGCAGATTGATGTCGCCCTCGATGCAGGCTTGTTCAACAACAGGCTGACTGCAACGGTCGATTACTACATCAAAAATACCAAAGACCTGCTGGAAAGTATTGAGATCCCCGGGTATGTCGGCAACAATCCCCCAGTCGCCAATGTAGGAAGCGTTCAGAACAAAGGTGTTGAAATGTCTGTCAACTGGAGGCATTACGTGAAGAAGATCCATTACTATGCCGGTGTGAATGCTGCTTACAACAAGAACAAGATGACTAAGATCGGTAACGAGCAAGGCGAACTCTGGGGTGCATCCTGGGCAATTGCAGGCCCTGTTGAACGTTGTGAAGAAGGAATGCCGATTGCTTACTTCTATGGCTACAAAACCGATGGTATCTTCCAGAATCAGAACGAAATCTACCAGCATTACGGTAGTAACGGTATCCCCTTGCAACCCAATGCAGTTCCGGGAGATGTCAGGTTTGTGGATGTCAATGGGGATGACAAGATTGATGATCAAGACCGCACTTTCATCGGAAACCCGTCTCCTGAGTGGACCCTCGGTATTAATGGAGGTATCGAATACATGAACTTCGATCTCTCATTCCTGTTCACCGGTGCTTTTGGCCACCAGATCTTCAACGGGGCGCAGCGCCAGGACCTCCTCTACACCAACAGGCCGGTTTCAGCGCTTGACCGTTGGACGGGCGAGGGGACATCAGATGATATCCCGCGGTATACCTGGAGTGATATCAATAAAAATTACCAGGTATCTGATCTTTATATTGAGAATGGCGATTACCTGCGTCTTAAGAATATCCAGATCGGGTATACCCTTCCGAAAAAATTCCTGGAACGCATCAAAAGTTCATCCTGGAGATTTTACATCTCTGCTGAAAACCTCGTCACCATTACAGGATACAGCGGGGCTGACCCTGAAATCGGTGCCATGAGTTCATTAAATATCGGCATCGACCGCGGTATTTACCCGGCTGCCGTGACGTTCAGGTTTGGAACAAGCATTTCATTCTAATTTAAAAACCAGGAAAAAATGAAAAAATATATTTTATACCCGCTTTCGGTTATCGTGCTTGTCATGCTTGCCGTGGGATGCAGCGAGGAATTTCTTGACCGCCAGCCCCTGGACCGCGAAGTGAGCACCAATTTTTACCAGACCGAAGATGACGCCATGATGGCCCTTACCGCAGTCTACGACGCATTAGGTTGGGATCAGATGCCCGGCGTGTCCTGGGCACCTTTCTGCACCGTTTCCGATATCCTTTCGGATGACTCCTATGCAGGAGGATCCGATCCGAATGACGGGATGGATGAAAATGAGCTGAACACCTACAACATCCCCACAACCAATTTGCTCGTCAAGGCGACCTGGATGAAGAATTATGTCGGGATATACAGGGCCAATCTGCTCATGGAAAAGATGGACCAGATCACGATGTCGGATGATAAAAAAGCAAGGATGATCGCAGAATGTAAATTCCTGCGCGCTTACTTCCATTTTGAGCTTGTACGGTTCTTTGAAAATATCCCGTTGCTGACGGCCACGATCAAAGGGCCGTCGGAATACAACCAGGACCAGGAGACCCCGAAGGAAGTGTACGACCAGATCGCGCTTGACCTTGTGGAAGCTGCTGCAGTCCTCCCAACTTCGATCCCGGCAGCAGAAGCAGGCAGGGTAAGCAAATGGTCTGCTGAATCCCTCCTCGGAAGGGTCTACCTGTTCTACAACGGCGTTTACGGAGCTGAGCTCCAGGCCGGTGAACTGGTCGTTGACAAGGCTAATGCCCTTGAGTTCCTCGAAGACGTGATCACCAACAGCGGCCATGATCTCTTCGCGGATTACAGTACCAATTTCAAGCTTGCCGGCGAATTCGGCATTGAATCCGTATTTGAGATCTCACACGGCGACACCCCGCCATGGTGGGACTGGTACTATGTCGTCGGTGGCGAAGGCAACCTGGCCGCGCAGATGCAGGGGCCCAGGGTTGCACTTTCAAGTGACTGGAACCGCGGATGGAGCTTCGGCACGGTCAGCCAGAAACTTATAGATGATATGGGAGATGACCCCCGGCGGGTATTCACCGTGGTTAAGCAGGAAGAACTCGACGGCACCCTTACCGAAGGCTACCAGCACACAGGTTACTTTTCAAAAAAATATAGTTCAGATGCAGAGCACTGGGGCGCCGATGGTCAGTTCGAACTCAACAGGACCTGCAATTTCCGCGTTATCCGTTTATCAGACGTCCTGCTGATGGCAGCAGAACTTGGCAGTCCGAACGCACAAGGGCACCTCGATCGTGTGAGAGCCAGGGTTGGATTAGGCAGCATACCTGCAACACTTGATAATATCTTAAAAGAGCGCCGACTCGAATTGTCGCTCGAGGGAATACGTTATTTCGATGTCATCAGGCGCGGTATGGCTTACGCAAACCAGGAATTTACCGTAATCGGCTTGCGGGGCCCTAAATATACAGATGACCAGGTGGTATACGATGTCACATTCAACAGCGCAACAAAAGGGTTTTTACCAATTCCGCAAACCGAAATCGACCTCGCGGGAGGCGTATTCCGTCAAAATGATGGTTATTAGCATCTATATTCCTGGCTATGAAAACAATCCTGAATATTACCCTTTTACTTGCTTTTGGACTGATAATCCATTTTATGTAAAATATTTTGAATAGATCAATTAAAAGCCGTATCTTGTGGCAAATCTGTAAAATTTTGGCAAATTATTCATTTAAGATCCCCGATTCAAAACTTTTAACAGGGTCAACAGTTGGTAAATATCCTGTAATACTTGACGGTGGCAGAACAATTATTTATATTTCAGATAAGAGCAGGGAAGCAGAGGTAAGGGAAAGGTATGAATTGAGAAGACGGACTTAAAGTATTCCTATCTCATTACGACACTTGATGCAAAGGTTGTGATGTTTTAAATCTATATCCTCAACATATGTGCTGGATTTCATGACACAGGTGGGGGTATGGCAGTGTATTAATCCAAATGCATGACCAAGTTCATGAATGCATACTTTTCTGAAGCGGTCATGAAGCAAATTTTCATCCTGTCTCATTCCATATAGCTCATTCTTAAGCCGATATGTTGAAGCGATCCCGCTGCGTCCTTTTAAATATGCCTGTCCAAAAATATATGTCAGAATAGGAATAAAAAGATCCACATTAAATAATCCCAGGGTCTTTATCGATTCAGAAGGGAACATTGAATCCACTGCCTTCAATAGTTTGATTCCATCGTATTGTCTTCGGCCGGGACCATAAAATTCACTTAAATCAATACGACCTTCTTTAATATTCACTGGAAAAAGAAATTCCTGCTTCACTGCGCCAGCAATCTTCTCAAGAAAATCTTTCTCGAAATACCCAAAAGAAATTAAAGTGATATTTTGCGATTCATTCAATCTGCTTTAAGTCGTATTTCTTAATTTTATTGTAAAGGGTTACCCTGTCAACTTTTAAAGCTTTTGCCGAACGGGAAATGTTCCAGTTATATTTATTAAGAATTTGAAGAATGTGTTTCTTTTCATGATCATCCAGGCTTTCCACAGTACTGTTCAAAATATCTTTACCCAACGGAAGGTCTTTAAGATGAATTTCTTTACCATTTCCTATTACAATTGCACGCTCGATCATATTTTCAAGTTCCCGCACATTCCCGGGAAATTCAAACTCCTCCAAACGGGCTAATGCTGCAGGGTCAATGGTAATAAGGTCCCTGCTCATTGATGTGCAGTATTTTTTAATAAAATAATCCACGAGCATGGGAATGTCTTCAGTTCTTTCCCTGAGTGGCGGAACAATAATACTCACAACATTCAGCCTATAATAAAGATCTTCCCGGAAAGTCCCGTTTTCCACCATTTTTTTCAAATCCCTGTTTGTGGCACATATTACCCTGAAATCGGATGTAATTTCCTTATTTCCACCCACCCGTATAAAACTCTTTGTTTCAAGAACACGAAGCAATTCTATCTGCATTTTAGTCGAGATGGTGGCAATTTCATCAAGGAAGATTGTGCCGCCATCGGCCATTTCAAACCTTCCTTTACGATTGTACATGGCTCCGGTAAAAGCCCCTTTTTCGTGCCCGAATAATTCACTTTCCAGTAAACTTTCGGTCAATGCCCCGCAATGAACACTAACCATGGGAAAATATTTACGCGGAGAATTGGAATGTATAGCCCTGGCAATAAGCTCTTTACCCGTGCCACTTTCACCAATAATTATCACTGAGGAATTTGATTGCGCCACACTCTCAACTTCCTTAAGAACCTTCATCATTGTTGCACTGCTCCCAATAATATCATCTACATTTTCAAGGGAAACGACTTTCTTTAGCGCTTCATTTTCTGCTTTTAAAGTAATCTGTTTTGTAGCATTACGGATTAAATGTGACAAATCATCAGGGTCAAATGGTTTTGTAATATAATCATACGCACCGTCTTTTAAAGCCCGGACTGCGGAATCAACAGATGCAAACGCTGTCATAATAATAACGATGGAATCCTTGTTTAAGGATTTAATTCTTCTTTGCATTTCCAATCCATCCATTCCCGGCATCTTGAGATCTGCCAGAATTATATCGAAATTCCTGGATTCAAGGATTGATAACGCCTCTTTTGCATTTTCGGCACATTCGACGTTATACCCGTCTTCTATGAACCAATTGTATAAAGAATCCCTTACCGATTCTTCATCGTCGACTATTAATATAGAAATTTTTGCTGCCATTGTTTTCTAATTAATTTTTAATCAAAGGCAAGATTACGGATATTATTGTTCCTTTTCCCAGTTTAGATTCTACTTCTATTTTCCCCTTATGGCTTATGACAATGCCATGAGCAATTGCAAGGCCCAGGCCAATACCACTTGTTTTATGCTTTGCCGAAAAGAAAGGTTCGAAAATATGCGGAATGTCTTCAGGAGCAATGCCTGATCCATTATCGATGATTTCAAGTCTTATATTATCCGTATCGGGATTAAATGTTCTGATAAGAATTTCTCCGTTCTCCGAAACTGCCTCAGAAGCATTTACAAGAATGGCAACGCATGCTTGTTTAATCTGATTTTCACTGCAATATATTAAATCTGACTGGGCTGAAAAATCTGAACTAAAGATGATGTTTTCCATTTTCATCTGATGTGCGATCAAATCAAAGGTTTCCTTTAGCACTTTATTAAAGTGTTGATTGTTAAAATTCTCCTGATCTTTTCTTGAAAAATCCAGCAAGCCTTTAACAATATCTCCACAACGCTTCGTCTCGGTTTCAATGACTTTCAGGTGTTTTAGCATGGATTGCTTTACAATGGGATCTAATTCTGTCTTGCTTAATTGTTTATGAACCAATTTAGTATAAGTCAAAACTCCTGATAGCGGATTATTTATTTCATGTGCAACAGAAGCGGATAATTTTCCAAGAGAAGCTATTTTTTCAATATGTATTAACTCATTTTGAGCTTCCAGTAATTCTTCGGATTTTTTCTGGACTTTATATTCCAATTGATGTGACCAGTTTTGAAGCTCAATTGAAGCAGTATTTATATTATCAAGCATATTATTAAATGCGCTGGAAACCATCCTTATATCGTCCAATTGATTAGGTTTTATTTCTAATCTTGTACTGTTATCACCTTTTGCAACCGCTTCACTGGCTTTTATAATTGCATTTAATGGTTTTTTGATTCTTCTTCTGGTGAATAAAATCAAAATTGAGGCAAGTGCTAATGTTGTAAAAATGGCTAACAGAAAAAATTCTGTTGAAGACTTTTGGACAGCCTTATCAAGATTATTCAATGGCATTTTTATAAGCAGCGATCCAAGAACCTCCTCACTTTCCGGATGTGCATGGCAGGAACTCAGAAAACAGGATCTTTCATTTAATATGGGTGACCTTATCAGCAGTTGCCTGTAACCCTTTTCGGTCTGATTCATGCTGCAGGTGCTTTTCACATCAATAATCCTGTAGGATTTTTCTTTCCGGGGAAACATATAATAAATATCAGTGTGGCAACTGATACAATTCGGATTTCCATGGTTGGCAGTATCGGATGAAAAAGATGAATAAACAAGCCTGTCATGGTTATCATACATATTAACCTCATCAATACCCGACATGGTATGAATAATATCTAAAGTGCTTTGCAGCGCCCCTTTATCATTTGTAAGCATGGATTGATATAATGCTCCCTCAACTATGGAACCGATATTGTTTCCATTTTGACGAATGACCGTATTCAAATATTGCTCATATACTGATCTGAAAATGATGCCAAATGATGCAAACAGAAAAACAGACATCACGGTAATGATAAAAACCACCCTGCCATATATCGACGACCGGAATCTTAAATATTTATTTAAAAATGTTCTTATTATTTCATTTTTCATTTTGCGAACATCTGATAAAGATCCTCGTTTCCAAATTAACTAATTATTGTCTACTGTAAAATACAAAAAAAACTGGTGTTTTGACAGCAGTTATAAATTAATCTTATTAATTTTAAAAAGTTTGATCTAAAAATTCTTTCTGGAAATCCTGCCATATTTCACCCGGCATCTCTGAAAGTGCATTGTCGCCTAATTCTCCGCCATCCTGCAAAATGATCATTACAGTTTCGGGTGAACCGTTTCCCCTTGATAAGGCTAAAAAATCCTTAAATCTTTCCAGTTCCTTTGTTGACCATTTTATTGCTTCTTCCGCCAGGAAATAAGATTTGGTTTCTTCAACCCAATTGGTGGGTTTAATTTTATAAATCCATCCTCTTCCATAAGGATCCTCATTTAACATTCCGGGGCTCTCATGAAGTAATGGATTTGTATGAAGAATTTTCCCCGAAATGGGTGAAAATATCCTGAGAAGTTTGCCATTTTGATCAATTTCTGCCAGGAATTCCCCTTTATTGATTATTTCATCCGGATTTTTGAAATAGTTCAATCTCACTTCTCCGGTCATATGCAGCAGCAAATCATCCAATCCCACTTTTGCTGTTCCAGATTTTTCCAAATAAGCCCATGTATGATTTTTACTGTAAAATAATCCCTGGGGGATTTTTAAAATATTTGCTGAAAGCATGCCTGATGCTTTCCGTATCTGCTTTGTAATTTTTGTTTTTTTGTTCAATTCCAGCCAAAAAGGGATCAGCAACACCAGAAAAGCAATGATTGCCAGATATTCAATTCCTTTTGTTTCAAAAATGTTATTATAACTAAATCCGTCCATTTTTTTATTTTTTATGCTTTCAAATGATCATTGGTGAAAGCTGGTTAGTTTAGTGTTTATCATTTACCCAGGGTGGTGATTCCCGTAAAACCGGCATACGATTAATAACCCACCTGAAAATCCATAATTCCGTAAATAATACGGCCAGGGTAACAACAATTTCCATCCATGACGGAACATAGCGTACCGCCATATCCCATCTGAATCCAATCACCGTGACATTAAGCCTGTTCAAGATGACGCCAAGGATGGTGAGGATGGCTGCAAGCCTTATCATGGATATATTCCTTGCCCGGTAACTGTAGAAGAAGAGGAACATGGGAATAAGGACAAAACCTATCATCTCGAATAGAAACCAATAACCCATTGGTGTATATAGAAGGTCCCAATGCTTATCATGAATAAAGACGAGCAATTGCAGGAAAAAGTAAGCAAACAGTGTACCTGCGCAGATTTTCGATAATCCATGGAGGATTCCCTTCTGTGCCAGATGGTTTTTTTCACTGATCTGCGCGAAAAATACCTTATGGCTGATGGATCCTTCAAAGATGACCATCGAAAGGCCCGCAAAAATACTTGATACAAAAAACATGATGGGAATAAATTCCGAATACCAGAGCGGATGTATCTTTTCTTTGGCCATTAAATAAAGAGCACCTAATCCCGACTGATGAAGCATGGATAAGGTGATCCCGAAAATAACCGCAGCAATGGTCATACCTGAAAGGATTGTCCGTGCGCGCCTGGCGCCAAGCCATTCTGCTATAGCCGGCGAAAATTCAATCAATTGTGCTACCATATATAGCAGGAAATGCCACGCCACCAGGAACAAGACCGAATTGGTGCCAAAGTTGTTCCCGATGATGGGATTGACCACATTCCACGGGCGTCCCAAATCAAGGAGCAAGGCTCCGGCGTAAAACACATAGGCAAGAAAACCGTTCAGTACGGTAACCCTGACGATGGAATGGTACTTGCGCATGTTCAGGATATACACCATGAATGTAATCACATAAGCTCCCCCGGCAAATGCAACTCCCGTGACCACATCAAACCCTATCCATAAGCCCCAGGGAATTTCCTGTGTAAGGTTTGTGATAGCGCCGATTCCCTTCCAAAAACGAATGACGATCAGCACCAGACCCAAAAGAATGATAGGAATGGAAATAATATTAAAGGGAGTAAGAAATTTACCTCTGGGTTTAAATTCTCTTAACAAAAACTTCCAGATGGATTTACCATCATTATCTATTGCGACAGGAAAATCATTACTCATCATCTTTTTCCTCGTTAAGGTGATTATTTTTGGTTGATTGCTGAATTCCTAAGAGTAGTGCCGGCATAAGAACAAATATAGTGGGCACAGTATAGAGAAATCCTTTTGTCAAAGCCGGGTAAGATGCTTTTTGTAGGGAAGTATTTAACCCCAATTCTTCAAATGGCACCGGGGAAAGATATAACCACCCCGTTCCGCCTGCTTCGTTTTCACCATAAATATTGTCCACATAAACATCCGGTTTCTCATAAATCCTTCTTCTTGCTTCCTGGATCAACTCCCTGCGGGTACCGTAAAGTAATGCCTCATTTGGGCAATTTTCGACACAAGCAGGCATTTCTCCTTTTTGCAACCTGTTTTCAAAACACATCGAGCACTTTTCAATTTTCGGATTCGGGCTGTGGTATTCAAATTTTGGAATATCGAACGGACAAGAAACCATACAATAGCGACATCCCATGCATTTATCGCCCCTCCATATAACAGGGCCTTCCTTGGTCTTATACATAGCTTGGGTCAGGCATGCGGAAACACATGCAGGCTCATTGCAATGCATGCACTGCCGTTTGACATAGACCTGCCCCTTCGAAGTGTTATAGCAGTTGATCACGCTACGCCTGGATTCATCAGTTTCATGGACGACCCCGGGTTCGGGGGAATCCTTTGGTTCTGGTAAACCGTTTGCCTCAGCGCAGGCAAATTCACAACTCTGGCAACCCATACAACGTGTTGAATCATATAAAATGCCATGGAATTCTACATCACTTTCGATTTTCGGCGTTGCATTCAGTTGCTTTCCAATTGCCAATGATACCCCGGTAAGCCCCAGTACCTTAAAAAAGCCTCGTCGATCTATTTCCATGATTCTGTTTTTTTTGGTTAACTTTAATGATCCCGGTAAAAAAACTGTGGCTATTTGTAAGTATCAAGAAAATTTGTTTGAAAATCATCCCATACTTCAGGCCCAAAATCCGCAAGAACGCTGTCTTTCAGAACTCCACCGTCCTGAAGTACAACATTCTCATATTCCATTCTATTAACTTTAAGAGATGCAGCAAGAAAATCCTTTAACCTGGAAAATTCATGGAATAACCAATTTTTATATTTTTCCGCCATATCCAAAAACTGAATTTCTCTTGACCAGTTTGCAGGTTCTATCTTATAAACCCAACCTTCAGAATAGGGTGAAGAATTAATAAGAGATGAATTCGAAAGAAGTACTTTATTCTGATCTTTTATGGTTCCTGAAATCGGCGAATAAATGTTCAATTGTTTGCCTTTCTGAATAATTGACAAGGCCATATCGCCTTTTTTTATCTTTTCTCCGGTTTTCTTCATCTCAATACGTGTAATGGGCCCCGTAATATGTTGAAGGAAATCATCTATACCTATTTTAACTACACCGTCTTTTTCCATAAAAGCCCAGGTATGGGTTTTGTCAAAATACAGGCCCTTTGGAATGATTACGGAATTCTCATTAAAAACAAGAGGGTAAGCAGCGTTGGCAGCCGGAATTGATATCCTTTTATTTCTTTTGAAGTAGACAATTGTGCTGATAATTAAACTTAGAATGATAATGGCAGTAAAGATGATCGCTGCCAATGCCGGGAAGGAATAAATATCCTTTGAAGGAGGTATATTAATGTTAATGCTGTTAAACTTATCAATTTTAGATTGTCTTTCACTGTAAACAAGGTCACTATAACCGCTTTCATATAAAAAATGTTGTCCATCAGTAAGTATCCATTTTAAAAATGCTACATCAGTTTCATTTGCCGGTTGTGCTGGAGAAACATAATAAACGTCTCTGTATAAAGCTTTTGGATATTTTCCAATCCATACTCCACGAGCGAAAACATCCAGATCATCATATATTTTCTCCATATAATCAATTTTGCCATTACCATTTTTATCAATCGGTAATAATTTGATATTTTCGACAACACTTTGCTTATCCGGTCCAACAATATTGATCAATTTGCAAAAGCCAATCGCATAGGGATCGTTTTGAATAGCAGATATTATTTCTTCCTTACTTGTTATGGTTATCCCTTCAGCCGGCATCTGATTTATGTTCAGAAATTTCTTTACAACTTCTATTACCGATTCATCATTAATGACATAGAGATGAACAGGAATATTTTGCTCATTTGAAAGGATATTTCCCCATATCCGTTTTTCCGGATTATTAAAAATCCAGGCAAATTGCTCCGATGAAATGCCACATTGAAAAATTTCTTGCAAAAACGGGTTTTTTGAACCAGTAATAGGCACGATAACATCGCGGCCAACCGCCATTTTCCATAATATCTCATCATCAGGTGCAATAGTATGATCACCTGAAATAAATCCAAAATTTGCGTCTGCTTCGTGGAGACTGGTCGTATTGGCGTCCTTATCACTAATTACATTAATCTTCAATTCAGGATGTAATCTGCTGTATTCATTGGCCCACTTAGTTGTCAGGTTATATAATTCAGGAGTACTCAAAACATTTATTGAACCCTCCTGAGAAAGGTTGTTTTTAGTTTCAACTTTCTCACTGTACAGGCCGCTGCTATCTAGCACCAGCACACCGATTAATGCTAAGACTATGTTTTTCATAACTGTTAGATTAAAGCGCAAGTGCATTTCTTATCCGATATAATGAACAGATATTTCACCTTCATATATTAATAATTGAGCCTTTTCAATTATAATGCCAAGTGATATAACAATTTGTATATCAATATTTTGCTTTGTATTAGATTAAGATTGCTTAAGAAATACACAAAACAATATGTTGAATTTTTAAACACCGAATCCTTGTAGTGCATGCATAGTTCTGATAACCAGATTATTTAAGAGCATTGTATATTATTTATACGGCTGTATAATAATTCAACAATTTCATTAATCTTGTTACTAAGAAGTGCTGAATGGACACCCTGAGGGTATCCGGAATTGAAAACCCTGAGGGTATCCGGAAATGGACACCCTCAGGGTCAGTTAATATCGTTTACTGCTATTATATCTTATTACACTACTTCACGACAACAATCCTTCCGGTATATTGCTTCCCGGCATTAAGCCTGTAAAAGTAAACCCCGCCGGGAACCGGGTTTTGGTTGTCGCTTGTTCCATCCCAAAGCATACTGTGTGTGCCTTTATCTTTTATGGTGTTTAGGAGAAGCGTTTTTACTTTTTCCCCTTTAATATCGAAAATCTCGAGGCTTATTTCAGCTTTTTCAAAAACCTGGAAGGAAATAGTGGTTTCGTTGGTAAATGGATTCGGGAAAACAGCTACCGGATTTCCGGCAGATGAATGATCCGGATCAGCTATTCCGATACCTATATCTACAGTTAACATTACCGGAATCTCTGTTTGATTGCTGAGATTATCAGTTACGATAATTAAACAACTATAGTCACCTTCTGACAAACCGGTGGTGTTAAAAGTAAGTTGAAGGTCATCCTGCTCACCGCCATTCAGGCTTCCGCTTACCGGGTTGATGGAAAGCCAGCTAACCGGGTCAAGTGGATTTTGGAAAAAGCTCCCGGTAATTTCAATGGAATATTCTAATAAGCCACCGCCAATGTTAGCGATCATGAGCGTATCAATATCGGTTTGATCGGGCGGCATAGTTTTAGCAAGCGATTCGGGATTTAAATATAGTTGTGGCAAGCCATTGTCGAAGGCTGGAAACAAGATGTAGTCGATCCAGGCACAGTCAGACCCGCTGTTTACAGAATAGTCTTTATGATAAACCCAGCTTAGTGTATGCAAACCTGCACTAATCGGATAAACTTCCAGGCTCCAGGGCACCTCATTATCCCACCTTCCTTTTTCGTCATCATCCACCCTAAACGCCAGGTAATCATAACCGGTACCATTCGGGTCATTTTCACAGGATACTTTTTTATAAAAACTGATCTCTCCATCATATAAAATATCCAGCTCAAGCGTAAGTATCGATTCTTCCTCATCATCAATACTACCGGAACGTGTACTGTATTCGCCTTCATACATTTCGCTGTTAACAACATACCAGTTTGCATTACCATCAAACGCCCATGGGTACTTCGAGAAATCACCGGTTTCATAATCCTCGACTATAAGGCCAACCACCAGGCCAATGCCTGCGGTTGTTGCATAGCCCTCTGCTGCTGTAATATCGAAGGTTATCATGATAATATGTCCGGGAGGAGCTGTTTCATCCACCGTAATATCAAATGTAATAACCTCGCTGGCCGCCGGATCGAGCACATCGATATAGGCCGTCGTGTTGCTGATGGTTACAAAAGGATCGATAGTGGAAATATCTAAATTAATTGCATTGGCAGTTAAACTTCCGCTATTTACAATCGCCACCTCAATCAGGGCCGTTTCGCCAGGATCAAGGTATCCGTTTCCGCCATCGTTGACAACAACAAGGCCTGGTTCAACCACAGGAGCATAAGCTTTTAATTTTATCGTGCCTTCCCACAAATCCACACTCGAAGTGGTCAGTGTTGTTAGGTTTACAGAGTAATTATCGGGGACATTTGTAGTAACATCAAAAGAAAAAGCGCCTGCAATTAAAACGCTGTCGCCGGGCTGAATTGTTCCAAAAAATTCATTGCTGTCAGTTATGTTGATATACTGACCGTTAAAAGAAATGGTCATATCCAAATCTTGGGCAGCAACCTCCATGGTATTCTTAAGCTGGACATCCAGGCTCACTGTTTCGCCAAATTCGATAATATCATCATCGCCTGCATTTACTGTGTAAGTGATAACAATATCCAGGGGTACCACCGGATGTATATCGGATTCCCAAAGGCCCCGGCCATAAGTACCGGCTCGTATTTTTCCCGATTCGTAATGAATCTCCATTTCATTAATAATTACATTGGGTATTCCTTCACTAAACGGTTCCCATTCGTCAAGAGTATTATCCCTGTAATAAATCCCCACATCCATCCCTACATAGATTCCTTCGTGCTCATCGTTATTGAAAATGACGCAATTTGCAGGAATATTGGGCAGGTTTTCTGAGTAATTCTCCCACGTATTTCCGGCATCGTAAGAAATGTAAACTTTATCCCCATCATCAAAACCCGAAAGGCTGACTGCCACAGTTTCCGGGTAGAGCGGATGAACAGCAATGTAGGAAATAAACAGGTCGGGCAGTCCACTGGTAATATTTTCCCAGGTAGTACCTCCATCAGTAGTTCTGTAAATTGTCCCGGATTTTGATACATATAAATAATCAGGATCTGATTCGGAGATATACATATTGTTGATATTCCCGCTCCCGAGGTTTGAAATGGTTGTCCAGCTATTCATACCACTGGTGGTTTTGCGAACATTGGTCGTTCCAACATATAAAGTTTGGGGATCTACAGGGTGCATGACAAAAGGTGTCACCCAGGCCCCGCCGCCCGGTTGCACTATCCCAACATTTCCGCCGTTTCCGCCATTGTTTGATTTATAAAAATTTCCATTTTGAGAGGTGCCATAAACGATGTTTTCATTTGTATGATCGATAGCGGCCTCCATCCCGTCTGCACCCAGCCATTCATGCCAATAGTCATCGGTATAAACACTTGTACCATTATCCTGTGATCCACCCATGAGTTTGTAAGGATTTGTTCTGCTGCCTGCTATACGGTAAAACTGCCTGATGGCAATTCCTTCGGTCAAATCAGTCCAGTTGGATCCATTATCGGTGGATTTACTAATCAGGCCATCACTACCCACATAAAGCGTCCCGCCATAAAATACCATTTCGTGAATATCGCAATGGGTATATCCGAGTGAGTTGCCCCATGTCCAATCGGTGGTTTGTGTCCAGGATTGGCCTCCATTCAGTGACTTGTAAGTATTGATTTCACCGATGTGAACCTCTTCGGCATTTTCGTGAGAGACCGCCATAGCAAGATCGTACCAGCCCTGGTTTCCCTCGGTGGGTGAAGCGGACCGCGGAGTGAATGAACTGCCGCTGTTTTCCGAACGGTAAATCCCGTTTTCGTATGAGAAAAAGTAAACATATTCAGGGTTATCTTCGGTAACAGCAATTTGCGCCCTGTTGTTATTTGGAACCCCCGAAATTTGTGAAAAACTCTCACCACCATTTGTCGATTTATAAAAACTCTCAGTCACTGCATAAACCGTATTTGGATCACCGGGTTTAAATTCCATATCATCTATATCACCCGATTGAACGTTGTACCAGTTTATACCAGCATCCGTAGTTTTGTATATGCCATTTGTCGTGGCTGCAAACAAGATGTCAGGATTGGCGGGATGAATAAGTAGTTTGGCAATAGTCCTGTTTTGGGTAATTTCCCAGTCCAACCCGGTTAACTCCCAGGTATAACCTCCATCAAGAGATTTCAACACCCCGATGCTATAATTATCGTTAGCATCTCTGTCACCTGTGCCTATATAAATGATATCAGGGTTTGCAGGATGAATGGCAATAGCCGAAACACCCATAACAGGCAATTGATCGGTCAACACCTCCCAGTTTTCACCCTCATCCGTAGTCTTCCATAACCCCCCGGAAGGGGCGCCAATATAAATAGTTAACGGGTCGAACGGGGCGCGGGCTATCACATTGATCCTGCCTATGCCCGGGTTCCAATGACCGGTAATGTTAGTCCAGGTATCGGGACCAAGCGGTTCCCAGTCGCTTCTGTTTGGGTTCCCACTATTTGGATATTTTTCGCGGAATTTCATGATCTCATTCCAAACCTGGGCATGGTTCAGACGATTGCCTGTTGGATAAACCCGTTGCTCCATAAAATATTCCCAGCGCTTAAATTGTTTCCATCCACTACCTTTCCCTGTAAACCGATCTTTGAAGTATTCATTAAAAGCCTTCTGAACCACATAAAAATTAACCGAGTGGTCTTTCATCATACCAATCCAATAGGGGTATTCCGATAAACCAGTTTTTGGAGTTTGATGTTGGCTGCTTTGATTTGTCTGAGCCTGGAGGTTGGTTGTAAAAGCAATTAATAAAAATACCAAAATGAGTAATTCTTTCTTTGTCATAGTTAAGTTCTTTAAATCAGAGAGTTACTTTATAGTCGAAAAATGATCTGGTAAAATATTCAATAAAAATAAACAGTCAGCAATCGGGCGTATAAATGAGACATACTTGATGTAATCTTATTTTTTACCAAATGCTTCTTCGAGAATAAATGCGGCGAGTGATCTGCCGGCATTGGCATAAGCCTCCTGGATCCTGGTTCCTGTATCGTAATCCAAATCAAAGATCCCGCTGCCAGGTGAATTAGTGATCGTAACTTTTGCCATTTCGGCATTCGATTCGTCGAAAAAAGTCACTTCAGCATTGATTGACGCATTCTTGCTTGTCATATAAATATTGAATCCCGGTTCGGTGAATGTAGTATGGACCACCATCCTGTATTTGCCGCCTGCATTTGGGTCTATTTTGAAATTCACCGCTAAGATGTTACAAAAGTTATTGAAGGCATCCTGGAACCTGGGCTGGAACTTTGCTCCCCTGTCGTTAACCCAGTCTTGTTGCCACTGGTCGCCTTTTCCGGGTTCCTTTTTATTATATTCTTCCACTTTCTTCTTCAGATAGTCTGCTTCTTTGTATTTACCCACCATCATGTTGTCATAGGTATATTCCACCCGGACCTCAGAAAGAGTGCCGAGAGAGGCTACTGAGCCGGATTTGAGGGCGATTTTCTGGGCATGGGATACCGTGGAGAGGCTCAGCACCAAGCCTGCAATGATCAGGAAAGAAATATTTTTCGTTTTAATTTAATTAAGTTAGTAAATCTGGATTTCGAAAGCAAAATTATAAATAAACTGTGAGTTCTTTAAGGTAAAAATCTCAAGGCATTCAAAAATGTCGAACAAATTCCCCCACTTAACACTCAAAACTCAAAACTTAAAACTCCCTTTTCATGGACGATGGACGAAGTGATGGTCGATTGTCGATTATAATACGAAAATATTATAATAATTTCTGATTATATTCTTCTAATTGTGTATCTTTGGGATCAAATCAAGCATATGATCAACAGAATTATCATTCAAAGAATCAAAGAAGTCCTGTTCAAAGGAAAAATAATTATGCTCTTTGGTCCGCGTCAATCCGGGAAAACGACAGTGCTGGAAATGTTGGCCCGGGAGATCCGGGAAAAAGTTCTAATCCTGGACTGTGATGAACCTGACATCAGAAAAGAACTGACAGATGTTACATCAACACAATTGATGCACAGGTTCGGCGATGCCCGGGTAGTCATGATCGACGAAGCCCAACGGATCAAAAATATAGGAATCACCCTTAAGCTTATTCATGATAAAATTAAAGCTGTTCAGTTGATTGTTACGGGATCTTCATCCCTCGAATTGACCAACTGACAGTCAGGCGTTACATTGATCTTTTGGAGAAGGCATTTGTCGTCTTCAGGCTAAGGTCATTCAGCAGGAATGTGAGGAATGAGATCAGGAAATCCCGAAAGATTTATTTTTATGATAACGGGATCCGAAATGCACTGATTTCAAATTTCAGCCAGATCAATCTAAGAACAGATAAAGGAGCGCTTTGGGAAAATTTCCTGGTTGGGGAAAGGTTCAAATTACTGAACAATCTTCAGATTGATGCCAAAAGATATTTTTGGAGAACTGCGCAACAGCAGGAGATTGATTACATTGAAGAAAGTGATGGAAAAATATCAGCTTATGAGTTTAAATGGGCTGATAAAATAAAGAATAAGATACCAACTACTTTTTTAAATGCTTACCCTGATTCGATTACCTCATTTGTTAGCAGTTCAAATTACATGGATTTTGTGAATGAGCATTCCTGGATTCTGACATGTTGATACCCGCCGCCAGGGCAAGTTTATAAGCCAGAAATTCCCATTTGGCTTTATCGATCGTATCGTTCTTCGATGGAAATTTTGCGATCCAGAGTTGACCTTTTTTATCAATTATATTAGCTTTTGGCCTTGCACCACCCAATGATGATCCCGGTGCCATTAGCATAATCAGCCATTCATTTAGTTCTTTCGTGTCCTTATCAGACTCTACAAGGTCTGCAATATGCTGTAATTCTCCAACCGATGTCCATGGTGGAACATGGGAGCGGCTATCATCATCAAGAAATGGTCCGTTCGGGTCAAGTTTAAAGCGCAACGCCCCCATCCTGCATGTATCTGCAACTCGCAAAAGAAAGTCTGTGTCATGCAAAACAGGTGCAATTCTTCCTTCAGTCTTTGCTATCTGGGCGGCTCTTCTCTTCATCAGTGTCATTCCCCAGGTATCCGGCATCGAATCGAAAAATATTCCGAAATTATCTTTTGCTGCCGGAAACTGAGGGCCTGGATACAGGCCAATGTCAGGATCCAGAAGAAAAAGATTACTTTCTTTCAGCCATTGTTTATCATATTCAAAGCTGAAAGATTTTCGGCCTTTTGCCTGGTGGGCTGACAAAATTCCGATCAGCACCGGTACCGGCATCCCAAACCAGTGGGCGTAAACAAAAATGTCTGTTTTATTGATTGACATAATTACTTTTTACCGAGGAGTTTAATATCCTGAAGCTTTTTACCCAATTCATCATCTGCAGCCAGTTTTAGAAAATCATCCTGCAGGCCAAGTACCCGCAGAACATTGAAGACTGCACCCAGGGACGGACGGGCCTCGTTGCCGCAACGCGACTGAACCTGGCGTTACCCGACTAAGTCGGGTTCCCCTCACAAGTTCGGGGACCGCACCAGCTTATGTCGCTTTTGCGGCAACTGTGTTTAATAATAAATTTCAACACTAGTTGTGGTGGAGCGACCTGGGGGAGCGGACTGAGGAGCGAAGCGACGAGGGAGCTCTCCAGTCGCGGAACCACAACGAAAAAATAAATAGGTCAGTTAAATTAAGAAGGAAATTCCAGCAATCTCTAATGCTATTAACTAATTAGATCTGCAACCGGTATCATAAGGAATTCCTCAAATGGTATTCCTTCTCTTCCAACAAGAAGAACCTTGCCTGGATTAAATCGCTTCGTGAATTCTGGAATACCTGAAGAGGACTTATTGCGGCCGCTTTTCACTACAATCCCGAAAGTTTTGTCCCCTTTCTGCAGGACAAAATCAACTTCGTGATTGCCTTCCCGCCAGTAATAAAGGTTTATTTGTTCCGTCAATGATTGATTGAGAAGGTGAGACCCGATGGCAGATTCAACCCAACGTCCATAAATTTCTGGTTGTTCGGCGATTTCCTGTCTTTGGTTTGGACTTATGGCTGACATTAAAGCAGTATTAAACACCTGGAACTTTGGACTCGAGGCACGCTGCCGGATTGTTGAAGTGGAAAATTTCTCCAGTCCCTTGATCATACCTGCACCTTCCAAAAGTTTCAGGTAATGGGCCAGTGTTGTCGTATTCCCTGCATCCTTCAATTGTCCCAGTATCTTATTGTACGAAAGGATCTGACCAGACCAGGAACAGGCCAGGTCGAAAAGGTTACGCAACAAGACTGGTTTGTCAATCCTGGTCAACAGTAAAATATCACGCATGATGGTCGTTTCAACCAGGGAATGACGGATGTATTCTTTCCATCGGTTTTCATCGGAGATCAGATCAGCAGGGCCCGGATACCCCCCAAACCAGATGTAATCTTCCAGGGAGAAGCCGAATGCATCTTTCATCTCCCTGTAGGACCAGTGAGGAAGCATGGTCACTTCAAACCGTCCTGCCAGCGATTCACTCAAACCTTTCTGTAACATCAACTGCGATGATCCAAGAAGAATGACCTTCAAAGGCAGCTTATCAAAGCTGTCTTTATCCCACTGGATCTTCACCAGGTTGCTCCAATCCGGAATTTTTTGAATCTCATCAATGACCAGCAGTGCTTCTTTAGCTCCAATGGAATTAAATTTCAACCGGATTGCTTCCCACTGCTGTTGCAGCCAGAGAGGTTGGGTCGCTTCATCCGCAGAGGCATAATGCCAGGGGAAAGGATATTTATCCAGAAGTTGCCGGACAAGGGTAGTTTTGCCCACCTGCCTGGGACCCATGAGAACCTGGATGAATTTTCTTTCCAGGCTAAGCCGTTGCTCGATCCTGGTATAATAAGGACGCTGGAACATAACTGATATTTTTTACAAAGATAATAATTTACTCAACGTATTGAGTAAAATTACTCAGTATATTGAGTAAATCCTGAATTCCGCGACCAGCTTGTCTTGTAAGAATAATTTTAATACAGATGATATGTATAGAAAATCGACTTTTCTTTACATATCATCCCTTATTTGAATAGAAAAATCTTAATAAAAGGATTCTAAGGAATTACTGATTACGCCATCAGAAATTCATTGAAATCTTTGTGACCCGGGTAGATGATCTGCGCCCAATCCTTGGCCTGGCTATGGCTGGCAAGGATCTTTTGTGTTGTTTTAAGGCTCCAGGCTGTTCAATTCATCATGGGTCAGATGCATGGTATGAGGAAATTTCAAAACAAATCCCCAACTTAAACCTCAACCCTTAAAACTTAAAACTCAAAACCCGATCCGCATTTGGCGTGATCGGGTTTTGCTTTGTGGAGTATATCGGAGTCGAACCGATGACCTCTTGACTGCCAGTCAAACGCTCTAGCCAGCTGAGCTAATACCCCGAAAAGGGTGTGGGTGTGGGTGTCAAGTGTAGTGTGGGTGTGGAGTTTGAAATTGGAAATTAGAAATTTGAAACTGGAAATTATGAATCCTTCCGCAGTGCAAAAGTAAGAATTAATCTAAATATCACAACAATAGACCCCCAAATTTCTAATTTCCAATTTCTAATTTCTCTCCGCGGTTTGCCAGCTCCCAGGTTGTGGCGAAAATGGCGCGGACAATCTTCTCCATTCTGTCGTAAAGGATCTTATCCGGCGTGTCTGTGGGTTCGTGATAATCCCTGTGGAGGCCTTCAAAATAGAAAAGCGAAGGAATACCATGATTTGCAAAATGATAATGATCGGAGCCGCCGCGGACATGAGCCCGGAATTCCATCCGGTCAGCCAGGCCGGGGGCCATCAAATTGCTGTTCTTCCGGGAAACCTCCCGGATATCTTCTGAAAGATAAGCATACCCGGAGATATAGTCCGAACTGTCTTTCAGTTTCGGGTTGACCCGGCCGATCATATCGATATTTACGCAGGCAAAGGTGCTGTCAAGCGGAATAATAGGGTTTTCGGAATAAAACCGCGAGCCGTACAAGCCGAGCTCTTCTGCCGAGACAGCCATAAAGATCACGGTGCGCCTGGGACGATGGCCATCACGCGCGGCCTGTGCAAAGGCTTCCGCCACTTCCATGACCGCAGCAGTGCCGGATGCATTGTCGTCGGCCCCAAAATAAATCTTGCCACCTTTCTCGCCAAGATGATCATAATGGGCAACCACCACCACCGCTTCACGCTTTTTATCTGTCCCTTCTACCATGCCAATCACATTGCCTGTAAGCATCGGAGAGCAATCACTCGACGCATCGATCCCGACGGAGCCCGTAAACCGGCCTGCTGTTGTTTTAAGGCTTGATTCCATCTCATGCAAAGCAGCTGAAAGGTTTTTTGGATCTTCATTAACTAACCGGGCCGCCGTTTCCAGGTCCATATAAGCTGAAAATACCTCCTTTGACTTTGGTTTATCTCCATCCTTTGCAGGATATGAAATATTCGGCTTCTTATCATAATACTCCCTGTTCTTCAGGTACTTCCTGAAATCCGAATCCTTACGGGCAATAATGATAACGCCGGCTGCACCTTTGTCGACCGCCACGGCAGATTTACTGAAATAATAAGCTTTCCTGGAAGGTTCCTTGCGGCCTGAAATAACAGAGTTTCCCTCTTTATTTTCAGGTTCCCCGGAAAAAACAAGCATAATCTTTTCTTTTACATCCACATCTCCGAAGTCAGAATAAGCTGAATCTTCAATGCCAAAACCGGCGAAAACAACCGGGTATATCCCTTTGATGTCGACCGGATCGCTAAGGAAAAGAAAATCTTTCCCGACCTCGAATCCGACTCCATTCACCAGCAAATGCTGATCTTTCCATCGGCAGTTATCGAGGGTAAAATCCTGGGTATAAGTTGGTTTACCGGAAATCTGAGGTGCTTGCAGCCCGTCCTTCTTAAATTCATCCTTGATATATTCCTCCGCCTTGATCTGGCCTTTACTGCCGGTAAACCGCCCTTCAAAATCTTTGGAAGCCAGTTTGTAGACATGCTCCGACAGTTCCTTCGCTGTGATAGTGCGGGAATAGCGTAATAGCAAAGTGTCCTGGGCAAAGAGCAAGTATACTGAAGAATAAAATGTGATGAATATTAATAATCGTTTCATAAAGGCTCGGATTATTATCCAAAACTATAAAAAAACAGGGTGAATGAATCCAGGTATGATGATTCCAGGCATAAATTCTGTGCCTCTCTGTCTAAATCCGGGTAATCTGCGATGATTTCTTTTCACCTAACTACTAACCACTAACTATTCCCTATTTTTACATCAAAATTCAGTAGGTATGAAACGCCTCTTCGTTGCTGTCAAGATCCACCCGTCCAATGAGTTCCTGAAAACCTACAACAGCCTGAAGTCGGGGTTGCGTTTTGCCCAAATTACATGGGTGAAGCCGGAAAGCATCCATGTTACGCTGAAATTCTTCGGTGAAACGATGGAAAACCGTATTCCGGACATCAGCAAAGTATTGCGGGAAGTGGCTGGGCGTCACAAACCGTTTACTTCGGAGCTGGTCAATGTCGGCATCTTTGGCAGCTCTTATAATCCTAAAGTGATCTGGTTCGGGATGGAAAAGGCGGAACCATTGAAAGATCTGGGTGCAGATGTGCTGCAAGCCGCGGAAACGATCGGATGGGAGCATGAACGGCAGAATTTTGTGCCTCACCTGACTATCGGGCGGATCAAGTTCATCCCCGACAAACATTTGTTCCAGTCAGTGATCGATGAGCATAAAAAAACCTGGATGCAGGAGGTCCAGGTTGGGGAGTTTCACTTGTATGAAAGTATCCTCCTTAGGGAAGGGCCTGTTTATAAGGTACTTGAGAGCTATAAACTAAGAGTTCAAAGTTCATAGTTCAAATTGCAAAGTTGAATTTATTAGGTTCAGAGTTTTCAAATCACTTTGAACCTTGAACTTTGAACTTTGAGTCCCCTCCGAAAAGTCGGGGAGACGAATTTACAATATTTTAAAACATATTTGTTTTTCATAGTTATAAACAATTGATTGTCAATAACTTAATTTAGTTTGTATGATTTTTCTTTTTATCTTTA